>NZ_VIUK01000011.1:0-199471 GCF_007828295.1 Pseudomonas sp. SJZ080 | reverse complement strand
CATGCGAATATTACTGATCAGACTGAATGCCATGCTGAGAGACGGCACCGAATGGCGGTGACGAATGGCAGGGTGAAGACAGTTGCTCCCACATTCGATCTGCGTCGTACCAGAGATCAAACGTGGGAGCGGGCTTGCTCGCGAAGGCGTCCGACCAGACAACACAAATCTAAATCCTGATCTCCACTTCCCCCAAATGCCCGCCATACGGCCCAAAACTCCGCTCAACCAGATGCCGGGTGCCGTCGGCATGAACAATCAACGCCGTACTCGCCCGCGTCCCGTAACTCTGGCTGGCAATAAACACACTCGATAACAACGTCTCGGTCGCCAAGCCCACCCCGGTGTCCGGCAACTCCGCAAACGGCGCCGTCTGCGCATCACTCAGCAGTGCCAACAACGCCTCAGGCTGCGGATTCTCCAGAACCGTCTCCAGCGCCGCTCGTGCCTTGAGCAGCTTCGGCCACGGCGTATCCAGTCCCGCATTCGACAATCCGTAAACGCCCGGCTGCAACAGCACAGCCTCAGTCTCCCGTGCGTTGTAGTGCCACAACTCATTGGCATTGCCGATCAGTAGGTTAAATCCGGCATATTCCAGCGAACGTCCGACAACGTCGCTCAAGTAGTCATCAATCGGCATGTCGCCATTGAGAAATCGCGCGACCAGTTCACCGCGGGATTTCCGGGCGGGCGGTTGGTGGGGGTCGCGGATATTGGTCAGGGCTGCGAAGCGCCCGTTGGCGCCGACACCGAGCCAGGTACCGCCGGCTTCCACGTCGCGACCGGCGTAGACCTGCGGTGCTTCGGGCCACTGCGCCAGGGGCAGGCTGGGCCGGGCATAGAATTCGTCGCGGTTGGCAGCCACGATCAGCGGCTGGGCATGACCCGGGCGCCAGGCAAAGACAATCAGGCACATAAGGTGGTCCTTGTGTGTTTTTTTGCCCACTCTACGCAGTCATTGTGCTGGTATCCATCGCCATCCAGTGGAGCCCGAGGCCATGCATCCGTTACCATGCCGCTCCGGTTTTGGGGTTGGGTGGGGAAACAGCATGGAATTTCTGCTCTATCTGGCGCTCGGCGCCTGTGCCGGAGTGCTCGCCGGGCTGTTCGGCGTGGGCGGCGGGATCATCATCGTCCCGGTGCTGGTGTTCAGCTTCACCCTGCAGGGCTTCGATGCGTCGATCCTGACTCACCTGGCGGTCGGCACCTCCCTGGCGACGATCATCTTCACCTCGGTCAACGCGGTGCGCGAACACCATCGCCGTGGCGCTGTGCGTTGGCCGATCTTCGCCTGGATGACCGTCGGCATTCTGCTCGGTGCCGGTTTCGGTGCGCTGACAGCCGAAGCGATCTCCGGCCCGAACCTGCAGAAAATCATCGGCGTGTTTGCCCTGATCATTGCCGTGCAGCTTATGCTGGACATCAAGCCCAAGGCCAGCCGAACGGTGCCGGGGAAAGTCGGTCTGACCCTGGCCGGCACAGTGATTGGCTGGGCCTCGGCGATTTTCGGGATTGGCGGCGGTTCGTTGACCGTGCCGTTCCTGACCTGGCGCAGTGTGCCGATGCAGCAAGCGGTGGCGACGTCGTCGGCGTGCGGCCTGCCCATCGCGCTGGCCAGTGCATTAAGTTTCATGATTCTGGGCTGGCACGATCCGTTGCTGCCGGCCCATAGTCTCGGTTTTATTTATTTGCCGGCGCTGCTGGGGATCGCCCTGACCAGCATGGTTTTCGCCCGCCTCGGTGCGCGACTGGCCCACAGGCTGTCGCCGAAGTTGCTGAAAAGACTGTTCGCCGCTTTGCTGTTCTGCGTGGGTTTGAGTTTTCTGATCTGACGCACCGCACAATCCTGGCTTAATCCTGAGGTGGCAGCGTCGCCCGGGAATTTTGAAGGTTTCAACTCTAACGAGGAGTCGCAATGCTGCCTTACCCGCAGATCGACCCGGTGGCCCTGGCCATCGGTCCGCTGAAAATCCACTGGTACGGCCTGATGTACCTGATCGGCATCGGCGGTGCGTGGCTGCTGGCGTCGCGCCGGCTCAACCGTTTCGACCCGACCTGGACCAAGGAGAAGCTCTCCGACATGGTGTTCTGGATGTCGATGGGTGTTATCGTCGGCGGTCGCCTGGGCTATGTGCTGTTCTACGATCTGAGTGCTTATCTGGCCAACCCGACGCTGATTTTCGAGGTGTGGAAGGGCGGCATGTCGTTCCACGGCGGCTTCATCGGCGTGATGCTGGCGGCGTTGTGGTTCGGTAAAAAGAACAACAAGTCGTTCTTCCAACTGATGGATTTCGTCGCGCCGATGGTGCCGATCGGCTTGGGCGCCGGGCGTATCGGCAACTTCATCAACGCCGAATTGTGGGGCAAGGCGACCGACGTGCCATGGGCGATGATCTTCCCGCCGTTCAGCGATCCAGCGCAGTTGCCGCGTCACCCGTCGCAGCTGTATCAGTTCGCGCTGGAGGGCGTGGCGCTGTTCCTGATCCTGTGGCTGTTCTCGCGTAAACCGCGGCCGACCATGGCGGTGTCCGGGATGTTCGCGCTGTTCTATGGCATCTTCCGTTTCATCGTCGAATTCGTCCGCGTACCGGACGCGCAACTGGGCTATCTGGCCTGGAACTGGCTGACCATGGGCCAAGTGCTCTGCGTACCGATGATCGTTGGCGGTCTGTTCCTGATCTGGCTGGCGTATCACCGCGCCCCGGCGACTCCAGCGGCAGCCGTATAAATTCGAACCCCGCAGCGACGGCTGCGGGTTCAAGGACACAGGTAACTCATGAAGCAATATCTCGAACTGGTCGCCCACGTCATCAAGAACGGCACCAAACAGGCCAACCGTACCGGCGTGAACACCATCAGCTTTCCGGGTGCGATGCTGCGCTATGACCTTAAAGAAGGTTTCCCGGCGATCACCACACGCAAGATGGCCTTCAAATCGGCCATCGGCGAGATGTGCGGTTTCCTGCGTGGGGTGAATAACGCCGCGGAATTCCGCGCGCTGGGCTGCAAGGTCTGGGACCAGAACGCCAACGAAAACGCGCAGTGGCTGGCCAACCCGTTCCGTCAGGGTGAAGACGATCTCGGCGAGATCTACGGCGTGCAATGGCGCAAATGGCCAGCGTACAAGCAGATTCCGGTCAGTAATAAAGCCGCCATCGAGCAAACCCTGAACCAAGGCTATCGTCAGATCGCTGAAGGCGAAGAAGACGGCCAGGCTTACGTGGTGCTGTACAAGGCGATCGACCAGATCCGCCAGTGCGTCGACACCATCATCAAGGACCCGGGCAGCCGCCGCATCCTGTTCCACGGCTGGAACGTTGCGCAGCTTGATGAAATGGCTTTGCCGCCATGCCACTTGCTGTACCAGTTCCACCCGAATGTCGAGACCAAAGAGATTTCTCTGACGCTTTACATCCGCTCCAATGACCTGGGCTTGGGCACGCCGTTCAACCTCACCGAAGGCGCCGCGCTGCTGAGCCTGATCGGTCGCCTGACCGGTTATACGCCGCGCTGGTTCACCTATTTCATCGGTGATGCGCACGTCTACGAAAACCACCTGGACATGCTGAATGAACAGCTCAAGCGCGAACCGTTCCCGATGCCGAAGCTGGTGATCAGTGATCGCGTGCCGGAGTTTGCCAAGACGGGGGTTTATCAACCGGAGTGGCTGGAGTTGATCGAACCGAGTGATTTTTCGCTGGAAGGTTACGAACACCACGCCCCAATGACCGCGCCGATGGCGGTTTAAGCCTCAACACCGAAACAATGTGGGAGCGGGCTTGCTCGCGAAGTGGGAGTGTCAGTAGACAGAAGTGTTGTCTGACACACCGCATTCGCGAGCAAGCCCGCTCCCACATTTGATTTGGGGTGTGCTTAGTGGCCGTGGCTGCGGCCCACATGGGAATGCTCAACTTCCGTTGCCACAACCCCGCCACTCACCTCCAACCGCTGCAAAATCCCGCATTGATCGATATCCGGCCCTTCGCCACAGCGTTGGCGCAGGTCGAGCAATTGTGTCTGTAACGCCAGCAACCCATCTATCCGCGCTTTCACGTGATGAATGTGTTCATCGATCAGCGCATTCACGCTTTCACACTGATCCTGCGGGCTGTCGCGCAAGGCCAGCAGGCTGCGGATTTCTTCCAGCGTCATGTCGAGCGTGCGGCAGTTGCGGATGAAGGTCAGGCGTTCGGCGTGGGCCTGGGTGTAGACGCGGTAGTTGCCGTCGCTGCGGGCCGGCTCCGGCAGGAGGTTTTCGCGCTCGTAATAGCGGATGGTTTCCACGGCGCAGTCGGTGAGTTTCGCCAGTTCTCCGATCTTCATGACGGCCATCTCCAAAAGGGTGCTTGACCCTATAGTGGCTACAGGGTCTTTACTTGGCAACAGGCACCTTATGGACGCGACCTGATGAGCGATTCTCTTCACACCCACAAACCCGAGTCTGATCACGATCACGATCACGATCACGATCACAGCCACACGCTGCAGCCTGTGCAGAAGCATGAGCATGGCGGGCACGGCGATTCCTGCTGTTCCTCCAAGGCGGCAGTACCTTCACTGATCAAGTTGAGCGACAAGCCGACCGACGGCGCACGGCTGAGCAGTTTCCGCATCGACGCGATGGACTGCCCGACCGAGCAGACGCTGATCCAGAACAAACTGGGCAAGCTCGCGGGTGTGCAGCAATTGGAATTCAACCTGATCAATCGTGTCTTGGGCGTGACCCATGACCTGCCGAGCACTGCGCCGATTATCGAGGCGATCAAGTCGCTGGGCATGGTGGCCGAACCGATGGAGCAGGGCTCCGAAGCGCCAGCGCCGATCCCCGAGAAAAAACACTGGTGGCCCCTGGCGCTGTCTGGTGTAACTGCGCTGGCTGCCGAAGTGATCCACTTCACCGACGCCGCACCGATATGGGTGGTAGCCATCATCGCGCTGGTTTCGATTCTCAGTGGCGGGCTCACCACTTACAAGAAAGGCTGGATCGCGCTCAAGAACCTCAATCTGAACATCAACGCGCTGATGAGCATCGCGGTAACTGGCGCGATATTGATTGGCCAATGGCCGGAAGCGGCGATGGTGATGTTCCTGTTCACCGTGGCCGAGTTGATCGAAGCCAAGTCGCTGGACCGGGCGCGAAACGCCATTGGCGGCTTGATGCAGATGACCCCGGAACAGGCGACGGTGCAGCAAGCCGACGGCAGTTGGGTCACGCAAGAGGTCAAAACCATCGAGCTCGGTGCGCGAGTGCGGGTGCGTCCCGGTGAGCGGATTGGCCTGGACGGCGAAGTGGTGTCGGGCAGTTCGACCATCAATCAGGCGCCGATTACCGGCGAAAGCCTGCCGATCGAGAAAACCGTGGGCGACAAAGTCTTCGCCGGCACCATCAACCAGGCAGGCTCGCTGGAATATTCCGTTACTGCCGCGGCGAACAATTCGACCCTGGCGCGGATCATCCATGCCGTGGAACAGGCTCAGGGCGCACGGGCACCGACTCAGCGCTTCGTCGACCAGTTCTCGAAAATCTATACCCCGGCGGTGTTCTTGCTCGCCTTGGCGGTGGCGGTCATCCCGCCTCTGTTCATGGGCGCCGTCTGGTCCGACTGGATCTACCGAGCGCTGGTCTTGCTGGTAGTCGCTTGCCCATGCGCGTTGGTGATTTCCACCCCGGTGACCATCGTCAGCGGCCTCGCGGCAGCGGCGCGCAAAGGTATTCTGGTGAAGGGCGGTGTTTATCTGGAGGGCGGTTACAAGCTTGATTACCTGGCCCTGGACAAGACCGGCACCCTGACCCACGGCAAACCGGTGCAGACCGATTATTTGTCGCTTGATCCCACCGTTGACGCGACCGCCCCGGCGATTGCGGCAGCGCTGGCCGGGCGCTCGGACCACCCGGTGTCGTTGGCCATCGCCAATGCGGCTGTGGATAAACAATCCGCGCCGCTCGTTGTGGATAACTTTGAAGCCTTGGGCGGTCGTGGTGTACGCGGGGAAATCAATGGCCGGGTCTATCACTTGGGTAACCATCGCCTGGTGGAAGATTTGGGCCTGTGTTCGCCGGCGCTGGAAGAGAAGCTGTTCGCGCTGGAAAAACAGGGCAAGTCGGTGGTGTTGTTGCTCGACAAGTCCGGCCCACTGGCGCTGTTTGCCGTGGCTGATACGGTGAAAGCATCCAGCCGCGAAGCGATTCGGCAACTGCACGATCTGGGCATCAAAACCCTGATGCTGACCGGCGACAATGCTCACACCGCCCAGGCGATTGCCGCGCAAGTCGGTATCGACGAGGCCAGGGGCGATCTGCTGCCAAGCGACAAACTGCAAGCCATCGAAGCGCTTTATGCACAGGGTCATCGCGTCGGCATGGTGGGCGACGGCATCAACGATGCGCCGGCACTGGCTCGCGCCCAGATCGGTTTCGCGATGGCCGCCGCCGGCACCGATACCGCCATCGAGACCGCCGATGTCGCCCTGATGGACGACGATCTGCGCAAGATCCCTGCGTTCATTCGTCTGTCGCGTCGAACCTCAAGCATCCTCAAACAGAACATCGCCCTCGCTTTGGTCATCAAGGTGATCTTTCTTGGGGTAACCTTCGCCGGGATCGCCACCATGTGGATGGCGGTGTTCGCCGACATGGGCGTTAGCCTGTTGGTGGTGTTCAATGGTTTGCGTCTGTTGCGCAAGTAGTCGATGAGGAACGGGTGTGCTGAGTGCCGAGCTGAAGGCGTTTTACATGGTGGCCCGCCTGGGCAGCATTACCCTGGCGGCAAAAAAGCTCGGCCTGAGTCAGCCCACGGTCACCACGCAGATCCGCAATCTGGAAAGCCAGTACTCGGTTGAACTGTTCTACCGTGGCGGCCGCCGCCTCAGCGTCAGTGATGAAGGTGCGCGGCTGCTGCCGATGGTCAAGACGCTGTTGCAGCAGGAAGCCGACATCGAGTTTTTCCTGCGTAACAGCGGCCAGGTCCAGGGCACTTTGCGCATCGCCGCCACGGCGCCGTATTACATCCTCGATCTGGTGAAGGCCTTTCGCGAGCGCTTGCCGCAAGTGGAAGTGTCGGTGGAAATCGGCAACTCGCAGCAGGTTTTGGAAGCGTTGGAGGATTACCGGGTCGATGTCGCGGCGTCTTCGCAATTGCTCGACGATGCACGACTGATTCGCCGGGTGCTTGGCAGCGATCCGCTGGTGTTGGCGGTGCATCGCAATCATCCGCTGGCGGTGCACGATCATGTGCCGCTCAGCGCGTTGGCCGGGCATACGTTGTTGATGCGGGAGTCGGGTTCTACGACTCGGCGGTTGACCGAAGAATTGCTGGCCAGCGCCGGGGTGAGTTTCGGGCCGTTGCTGGAGATTGGCAGCCGTGAGTCGATCCGCGAGGCGGTGCTGCGCAACATCGGCATCAGCATCATCGCCCGGCAGGAAGTGCCGCATGATCCGCAACTGCGCGTGCTGACGATTGAGAATGCGCCGCAGATTCCCGAGTATTTGTACTGCCTCAAGGAGCGAAAAGGCGCGCGGTTGCCGGCGGCGTTTCTGGGACTGGCGCAGGAAATGGCGCCGGTCTGAGATCAAAAGATCGCAGCCTTCGGCAGCTCCTACGCCGAACGCATTCCCCTGCAGGAGCTGCCGAAGGCTGCGATCTTTTGACTCCAACCCAAATCCCTGAATACCACTATCAGCCGTTTTTGCCTCACTGCCACATGACGGACGCATTGCACGTTCAGGATGGCCCCATCTGCTTGATGAGGCCTGTCCATGAACCACTCGATCGCAACTGCCCTGACCAACCCCGGCGCCCCGATGAAGGTGCGCGGTGTGCAGAAACGCTTTGGCGCCTTCACCGCGCTGGATAACGTTTCCCTCGACGTGGCGGCGGGTGAACTGGTGTGCCTGCTGGGCCCGTCGGGTTGTGGCAAAACCACCTTGCTGCGTTGCATCGCCGGTCTGGAGAAACAGGACAGCGGCGAGTTGTACCTCGGCAATCGCGACGTTTCCCACCTGGCACCGCAGGCTCGGGACTACGGCATTCTGTTTCAGTCCTACGCGCTGTTCCCCAATCTCACCGTCGAAGCGAACATTGCCTACGGCCTCGCCGGCAGCGGTCGCGACGAAGTGCGCAAACGTGTCGGTCAGATGCTGGAGCTGGTCGGCCTGACCGGCAGTGAGAAAAAGTACCCCGGCCAATTATCCGGCGGTCAGCAGCAACGTGTCGCACTGGCCCGCGCTTTGGCGCCGGCGCCTTCGTTGTTGCTGCTGGATGAACCGATGTCGGCCCTCGACGCTCGGGTCCGCGAGCACCTGTGCACCGAACTGCGCCAACTTCAACGCAGCCTCGGCATCACCACCCTGATGGTCACCCACAATCAGGACGAGGCCATGCTGATGGCCGACCGTATCGCCGTGATGAATAACGGCAGGGTCGAGCAATACGCCACGCCGCAGGAAATCTACGACCGCCCGGCCACGCCGTTCGTGGCGGAGTTTGTCGGCCAGGGCAACTGGCTGCCCTTCCGGCGCAGCAGCGACAGTCATGCCCAGGTCGGCGGGATGAACATGCGCCTGGCCGACGGTAGCGCAAAAACTGCGTCGGGCCGGTTGTTCTGCCGCCCTGAGGCGATCAACGTCAACCCGCTGGTGCATGAGGAAAACCTGTTCCCGGCCAAGGTTCGCGAGATCACCTTCCTCGGCAACCGCTGCCGCATGAGTTTCGAACTCGATCAACTTCCCGGCCACGCCTTGCTGGCGGAGCTGGCGCCGGAAGCGATGCCGCGCCTCGGCGCGCAGCAGATCATGGTCGCCTTGCCGCCGCGCAGTCTGCAGGTGTTTGCCTGATGAGCGCGAACATCGCGCTGCCGATACCGCACAAGCAGGTTCGGCAGGCCTCCCGTGCCGAGATCGGCGACCGTGTGTTCGTGGTCGGCGGCAAAGTCCTTTTGCTGGTGTTGCTCGGCATCGCGGTGTTGATGCCGTTGCTGGCGATCTTCTGGCGTGGTTTCAGTTCGGAGGCCGGGCAGGGCGGTGGTCTGGTGGCTGCGCGTGAATTGGTCACCAGTGCGAATTTCCACTGGTTGCTCGGTAACAGCCTGAAAGTTTCCCTCAGCGTCGCGGCCATCGTCGTACCACTGGCCTACCTGTTTGCCTACGCGCTGCAACGTACGTTGATTCCCGGTAAAGGCATTTGGCGTGGCATGTCGCTGTTGCCACTGATGGCGCCGTCGATGTTGCCGGGTATTGCGCTGGTTTACCTGTTCGGCAACCAGGGCCTGTTGCGTGGTTTTCTCTCGGACAATATCTACGGCTTCTGGGGCATCGTTCTGGGCGAAGTCATCTACACCTTCCCACACGCCTTGATGATTTTGCTGTCAGCTCTGTCCCTGGCGGATGCGCGCCTCTTCGATGCCGCCTCCAGCATGGGCGCCAGCCCGGCCAAAGCCTTCCGCAGCATCACCTGGCCAGCAACCCGTCAGGCGGTGTTCGCCGCGTTCTGCCTCGTTTTCACCCTGACCATCACTGACTTCGGCGTACCGGTGGTGGTCGGTGGCGACTATCAGGTGCTGGCGCTGGAAGCCTACAAAGCCGTGGTCGGCCAGCAGCAGTTCGGTCGCGGCGCGTTGATCGGCATGGTCCTGCTGCTGCCGGCGCTGTTCAGCTTCGGTGTCGATGCCTGGTTGCGTCGGCGTCACGGTGATTCCATGAGCGGCCGGGCTCAGGTGTTTCAACCGGCGCCATCGAAGCTGCGCGACGGCTGCTACCTCGCCATCGTGCTGCTGATCTGCGCGGTGCTGTTGCTGGTGTTCGGCATGGCGGTGTTCTCGTCGCTGGTGAAATTCTGGCCGTACAACCTGTCGCTGTCGCTCAACCATTACCAGTTCAACGACACAGCGGGCGGCGGTTGGCTGGCTTACGGTAACAGCGTGAAGATGGCCCTGTGCACGGCGTTGATCGGCAGCGTGTTGATCTTCACCGGCGCCTACCTGATGGAAAAAACCAAAGGCCAGCGCGGACTGAACCTGACCCTGCGCATGCTCAGTTTCGTACCGATGGCGGTGCCGGGCCTGGTGCTGGGCCTGGGTTATGTCTTCTTCTTCAACCTCACCGACAACCCGCTGCATGTGCTCTACGGAACCATGACCCTGCTGGTGGTCTGCACCATTGCTCACTATTTGACCACCGCGCAAATGTCCGCGACCACCGCATTGCGTCAGCTCGATGCCGAGTTCGAAGCCGCCGCGCTATCGCTCAAGGCGCCGCTGTACCGGCATTACCTGCGGGTCACCGTGCCGATTTGCCTGCCGGCGCTGCTGGATATCGTGCGCTACCTGTTCGTTTCAGCCATGACCACTGTCTCGGCGGCGATCTTCCTTTACAGCCCCGACACCATTCTCGCGGCAGTGGCGGTGCTGAACATGGATGACGCCGGCAACGTCGGCGGCGCGGCGGCGATGTCGACCCTGATTCTGTTCACCTCGGCGGGCGTGTCCCTGCTGGTGGCCTGGGCTTCGCGCGGATTGCTGCGCCGTTCCCAGGCCTGGCGACAGACCGCCCCCGGCCACTGATTTCCAATCCCGCACACCTCAACTCAAAACAGGAAAAGATCATGTTCAAGCCCCTGGCCCTGGCCGCTGCTGTCCTCACCGCTTTCAGCCTGAACGCCTTCGCGGCGAAAACCGAGTTGACGGTGTACACCGCCCTCGAAGCCGAACAACTGAAGACCTACAAAGAAGCCTTCGAAAAAGCCAACCCCGACGTCGAGATCAAATGGGTACGCGACTCCACCGGCATCATCACCGCCAAACTGCTGGCCGAAAAAGCCCGCCCGCAGGCTGATGCTGTCTGGGGCCTGGCCGCTTCGAGCCTGGCGATTCTCGATCAACAAGGCATGCTGCAAAGCTACGCGCCGAAAGACCTGGGCAAGATCGGCGGCAACTACCGCGACGCCGCGAATCCGCCAGCCTGGGTCGGCATGGATGTCTGGGCCGCGACCATCTGCTTCAACACCGTCGAAGCCGAGAAGCAGGGTTTGACCAAACCCGTGAGCTGGCAGGACCTGACCAAGCCTGAGTACAAAGGCAAGATCGTGATGCCGAACCCGGCTTCGTCCGGCACCGGTTTCCTCGACGTCAGCGCCTGGCTGCAGACTTTCGGCGAGAAGCAGGGCTGGCAGTACATGGACGACCTGCACCAGAACATCGGCCAGTACGTTCATTCCGGTTCCAAGCCTTGCAAACTCGCAGCGGCGGGCGAATTCCCGATCGGTATTTCCTTTGAATACCCGGCCGTTCAGTTGAAGCGCCAGGGTGCGCCGCTGGACATCATCCTGCCGAAAGAAGGTTTGGGCTGGGAGATCGAAGCGACCGCTGTGATCAAGGGCACACCGCATGAAGACGCGGCGAAGAAACTGGCGGACTTCTCGGCCAGCCCGGCGGCGATGGAGCTTTATAAAGAGAACTTCGCGGTGCTGGCGCAGCCGGGGATTGCCAAGCCGCAGACTGAATTGCCGGCGGATTATGAGCAGCGTCTGATCAAGAACGACTTTGCCTGGGCGTCGAAGCATCGCGACGAGATCCTGACCGAGTGGCGCAAGCGCTATGACGGCAAGTCCGAGAAAGTGGCTGCCAAATAAGATCTCTATTGGCTGACAGGGCCTCTTCGCGAGCAAGCCCGCGCCCACATTTGGAATGCGTTCCCTTGTGGGAGCGGGCTTGCTCGCGAAGGCGGCTTCGAACTTTGGACAAAACTCCATGACACACCGCAACGACATGCTGATCGTCGGCGCCGGCATTCTCGGCCTGTCCCACGCTTACGCCGCCGCCAGGCGCGGCCTCAAGGTCACGGTTTTCGAACGCAGCGAAACCCCGCTCGGTGCTTCGGTGCGCAACTTCGGCCAGGCCCTCGTCACGGGGCAACCGCCGGGCCCGATGCTGGAACTGGCCAAAGCCAGCCGCGAGATCTGGGGTCAATGGGCGCAACTGGCGGGCCTGCAGCTCAAGCGCAACGGCTCGTACCTGTTCGCCCGCACCGAAGCCGAAGAACATCTGCTGGAAGCTTTTTGCGCCGGACGCGCCGTGGAACACGGTTACCGCGTCGACCTGCTGCGCGGTGCGGCATTGCGCGATTTGTACGGCGGCCAGTTCAGCCATCACCGCGCCGCGCTGCACGGCATGGACGATCAACAACTGTATTCCCGCGAAGCGATCCCGGCGTTGATCGATTACCTGCGCCGCGAAATGAACGTCGAGTTTCATTTCTCCACCCTCGTGCGCGACATCGAGCCCGGTCGCTTGCACAGCACCGCCGGCACCTTCTGCGCCGGGCAGATCATCGTTTGCTCCGGCCACGACTATCAGACCTTGCTGGCCCAGCCGATCGCCGCGCTTGACCCGCAAATCTGTCGCCTGCAAATGCTTCGCGCCCGACCGCAGATCAACCTCAACCTGCAACATGCGCTGCTCACCGGTTTGAGTTGCGTGCACTACGGCGCCTTCGCTGATCTGCCGGAAGCGGCGGCGGTGCAGGCGCACATCCTGCGTGAAGAACCGCACCTGCACGAAAATGGCATTCACCTGCTGATCAGCCCGACGCCTTACGGCGAACTGATCATCGGCGACTCCCATCACTATGGCCGCGATCCCTCGCCATTCAACGCCGAGCAAGTGGACGACTGGATGATCGAGCTGGCCGAGCAGACGTTGCGCTGCAACGTGCAAGTGGTCGAGCGCTGGCAGGGTGTCTATGGTTCACGGGGGCCGGGACCGTTTTCATTTCTGCGGCCGATGCCGGGCGTGAGCGTGGCACTGATGCACACCGGCGTCGGCATGAGTGTCGGGCCGGCCATGGCAGAACGTAATGTCGCGACTGTATTGGGAGAGCGTTGATGGACCGCACCGCGCAAGTGATCGACGAGGTATTCGCGCTGTACGAACGTTTGGGTGACAGTGATTACATCGGTGAGCCGGTGTCGCAGATCGAGCACATGTCACAGGCCGCACAACTGGCCATGGCGGAAGGCTTCGATGACGAAGTGGTGCTCGCCGCGTTCTTCCACGACATCGGGCACATCTGCGCCGAGAGTGCGGAGAACATGGGCGGTTTCGGCGTCGTCAGCCACGAACGCCTGGGGGCCGATTATCTGCGCCGTGCAGGCTTCAGCGAGCGCATGGCGCGGCTGGTGGAATACCACGTGCAAGCCAAGCGTTATCTGACACTCAAAGAGCCCGGGTACTACGAGCGCTTGAGCGAAGCCAGCCGCCGGACCCTGGCGTATCAGGGCGGGGTGATGACTGCGGCGGAGGCTGAAGCTTTCGCGCAGGACCCGTTGTGCGCCGTCAGTTTGCGCATGCGCGAGTGGGATGAGCTGGCCAAGGAGATGTGGGTGCCGGTGATTGATCTCGACGTGTTGAAGCGCAAGGCCGCGAACGTCTTGTCCGGCGAGGCGCGTTGAGTTGTCTCACAGGCAATAGCGAAACGGTGGATGGTATGCCTTGCGGCGATGGGCCAGTCTGGGCTTTTCCCCGGGAAGCGCACGGATGCGTTATTTGAAAGTGATTGCACAGGATCGAAGCGGGAAGGGTGTGGCCGACACGCTTCATTTTGAGTTTTTTGAAGATGACCGGTTGCAGCGCAAGGCAACGGAGGCGGATATCAACCGGCTCAAATCATTCAGTACGAACTATTTGAAATGCGCCTGGTTCAACCGCGCAGAGGGTGAAGAGCGGCACTTGCGCATCTACTCGCAGAACTCCTCCGGGGACGGTACGCCGGAGATGGTGCGGCTGGATTTTCATCAAGGGCCGGTGATTGCCTACAAAGCTGCCGTTCGTGATCTTGATAATGATGGGGTGTTCGAGCTGATATTGAGCTCGGATGTGGACAATGACGGGCGAGCGGATCGTACGGATCGAAGTCGTGTTGCGGCATTGGCAAGGCAGTTTTTGAAGCTGGGTTGGTAGTGATCACCTAAGAGACCGAGGCGCTGCCTTCGCGAGCAAGCCCGCTCCCACACTGGATCTGTGCTTGCCGCGAATCCAATGTGGGAGCGGGCTTGCTCGCGGAGGGGCCAGAACTGAAACCGCAAATTCAAAGCTGCTGCGCCAACACCTCAACCTGCTCCTGCCGCTCCGCCTGACTCAACTTCGCCTGCGGATTGAGCGACGACCACTGCGGATGCGCCCGAGCCTTGTTCAGGGCTTCGGGCAGTTTGCCTTCGCGCCAGGTCTTGTCCTGGGGCGTGGCGACCTGGATGCTGTCCATCGCCGCATGCCCGCGCGCATTCAGCGCCTGCAGCAATTGCCGCTGACGCAACGCCAGCAACCGCAACACGCTGTCATCGACCGTCAGTTCACGCTGGCCCTTGATCTTGCCCAGCAACCGGCTGCCATAACTGCGCGCGGTTTGCAGGGCACCGCCGGCAATCGCGCCGGCCAGTGCCGCGGCGCCGAGGGTCAAGCCGCCGACGAGCAGATCCACCCCGGCCCCGGCGGCCGCACCCGCCGCGATGCCGCCGCCGACGCGCACGCCCAATTGCTTGAGGGTTTCCGGGTTGAACAGATCGTCGCCCCAACGGCCATCGAGCAGCGGCAATTCACTGGCCGCTGCATCCTGCGGGCGAAAGGCATAGAGCTTGAGCAGCGCTTCGACACAGCGCTGTTCCCGTTGGCGAACGGCTTTGCGCAGCGCGCTGATCGCCTGCTGTTCCTGCTCGGCATCGCTGACCACGCTGCGCCGACACGCCGCGCAATCGATCAACAACTCGGCAATCAATCGCGTCGCACTTTGCTGTCGGGCCAGACGCTGGGCTTGCTGATCGGCGATCAGGCGCTCCAGTTGCTCGCGGGAGTTTTCCAGCAGCAACGCGAGGCTTTCATAGAGTCGGCGTTCGCCATCCTCCGGCGGCGCGACGCTGTCGAAACGCACCAGGGCGTGCAAGCCCAACCGTGCCAGTGCTTCGCGCCAATCCGGTTCGCGGTGGTTGGCGCTGCTGACGAAATTCAGCACCGGCAGCAGCGGTTTGCCGCAGCTGGCCAGCACTTCCAGTTCGTCGCGGTACTTGGCCAGCACCGGTTCGCGGGCGTCGATCACATAGAGGCCGGCATCACAGGTCAGCAGTTGCCGCAGCACTTTGGCTTCTTGCTCGAAACGCTGCCGCGCTTCGCTGCCTTCAAGAAAACGCGCCAGCCGCGCCGGGCCGTCGAGGCGTTCGCCGGGGCGCTCCAGGCGTTCGAGGTAGTCGAGCAGGGCGATGGCGTCTTCCAGGCCGGGGGTGTCGAAGAGGTCGAGCAAGGGTTCGCCATCCACCGACAACCGCGCGCCTTCGACGTGTCGCGTGGTGCTGGGACGATGGGACACTTCACCGAAACCGACGTCACGGGTCAGCGTGCGCAACAGCGAGGTTTTACCGACGTTGGTGTGGCCGACCACGGCGAGCTTCAGCGGCGCTTTCCACGGATTAGTCATGACCGGTCTCCAGCCAGCTCAGCGGTGCGCAGTCGGCGAAGGGCAGCTCCAACTGTTGCAGCGCCACGTGCCAGTCGCCGAGGCGCTCGGCGTCCAGTGCTTCGCCGGGTGGCGCTTGCAGCAACCAGACGCGGGTGGCGCTGGCGTTGCGAGCCAGTTCGGCGATCAGTGCCAGGCTGCCGCGGTCCGGCGAACGGCGTGGATCGCAGGCGATGGCCAGGCGCGCCGGAGGGAAACGGCTGAGCTGTTCGAGGAGTTTGTGGCGCGATTCGCGACTGTCGAGGATGCCCGCGTCGCTCACGTTTTCAGGCAGTTGTGGCGGCCATGGGCGTTGATCGTCCAGCTCGATGGCCACCAGCAACGCGCCAT
Organism: Pseudomonas sp. SJZ080; assembly: GCF_007828295.1. Lineage (NCBI taxonomy): Bacteria > Pseudomonadati > Pseudomonadota > Gammaproteobacteria > Pseudomonadales > Pseudomonadaceae > Pseudomonas > Pseudomonas sp. SJZ080. The sequence goes on along the minus strand of NZ_VIUK01000011.1, from coordinate 183,648 downwards.
CGCTTTGCAGATCGCTGACGCCGCTTTCCACCCGATGCAGTTGCGCGGGCGCGGCATCGCTGATGCCCAGGCGTTCGCTGGTGGGCATCAGGCGTTCGCGCAGTTGAGCGTAACCGGGCAGGTTCAGGTCCAGATGCAGGTTGGCGCGGCCGCTTTTCCAGCGCCACAGGCAGACCAGTGCCAGAAGCAGCCGCGGCACAATCCCGTAAACCACCAACACGCCGACCAGCCACGTGGCCCAGGCCTGACGGGCACTTTCGATGTTCAGCGCGGCATCGCCACTGGCGCGGATCATTTCCACCGTCGGCACGTTGAAACCCAGAACGGCGGGCAGCGCACCCAATGTTTGGGTCATGGCCACAAAGGTGTCGGCGCTCAGGAGGGTGGTTTCCCAGACGAAGCCATAACGCCGGGTCGCCATCAGCATCAGCAGGATGGCCAATGCGCTGAGCATCGCCAGCAACCACAAACCGTTGACCAACACGCCGAGCGCCCAGCGATTGAGTTTTTGTCGTTGCAGCAACAACAGCAGGGCGGGTGCCAGTTGCACGGCTTTGGCGTCGCGGGCGAGTTTTTCACTGAGCCACAACCACAAGCGTCCCAGCGTTGCGCCGTGCTCGCCGGCAAACATCAGGCCCAGGGCCCAGCTCAGCAGCAGAATCAGGTTCAGCCCGAGCAGACTGCCCAGGGCCCAGAACACATTCACCGGCGTTTGTCCGTCGCCCAAGGCGGTAAACGCCAGCCCGGCACCGCTGACCACGGCCAGCAAGGCCATCACGATCAATGCCAGTCGCGCGCCTTGCAGCCAATGCCTGAGGGCTTCGGCCAACCCATCGCGCTCGGCCAGCCACACCGCGCGGCGCACTATTCTTGTCGGTAGATCGCCGCCGGCGGTGCGCGCCAGTCTGTTGGCTTCCATGTCATCCAGAGGGCCGGCGTGTTCTTCACGCAGGCGGATGGTTTCCGTCAGCCAGAGGTTATTCAGTTCTGTCACGCGGCATCCCGTCGCTCAATTGAGCTGTGAGCATAACCGCTGTGGCGCTTATCGGGGTACGGGAGGCTCTGGTATCCTCGCCGGCATGACTAAATCACTCCCCCTCAGCCTGATCGCAGCCCTCGGTGAAAACCGCGTGATCGGCGTCGACAACAGCATGCCCTGGCACTTGCCGGGGGACTTCAAATACTTCAAGGCTACCACCTTGGGCAAGCCGATCATCATGGGTCGCAAGACCTGGGATTCCCTCGGTCGTCCGCTGCCGGGCCGGTTGAACATCGTGGTCAGCCGTCAGGCGGATCTGCAGCTGGAAGGTGCGGAGGTTTATCCGTCGCTGGAGGCCGCGGTGGTTCGCGCTCAGCAATGGGCGAACGAGCAGGGCGTCGATGAGGTGATGTTGATTGGCGGGGCGCAGTTGTATGCGCAGGGGTTGGCGCAGGCTGATCGGTTGTATCTGACGCGCGTAGCGCTGAGCCCCGAAGGGGATGCGTGGTTTCCGGAGTTTGATTTGAATCAGTGGAAACTGGTGTCGAATGTTCCGAATCCGGCGGAGGGTGACAAGCCTGCCTACAACTTCGAAGTCTGGGAAAAAGCCTAAAAGCATCGCGGGCAAGCCCGCTCCCACAGTAATCAAGGTGGAACACACATTGTGTAAGCACCAAAAAACCTGTGGGAGCGGGCTTGCCCGCGAAGAGGCCCGCTCAGACGATGAAAATCTTAAGCGTGAGCCAACGCCCCATGCTCATCTGCATCCAGCAGCGCTTTATCGGTCTGCTGCATCATCTGGCTGGTAATCGCACCCGCCGTGATCGAACCACTCACGTTCAACGCCGTACGCCCCATATCAATCAGCGGCTCAACCGAAATCAGCAACGCCACCAGTGACACCGGCAAACCCATGGCCGGCAACACGATCAACGCGGCGAACGTCGCGCCACCGCCCACGCCCGCGACGCCAGCCGAGCTCAGCGTCACAATCGCCACCAGCGTCGCGATCCACAGCGGGTCCAGCGGGTTGATGCCCACGGTCGGCGCTACCATCACCGCCAACATCGCCGGGTACAGACCCGCACAGCCATTCTGGCCAATGGTCGCGCCGAACGAAGCGGCGAAACTGGCGATGGATTGCGGAATGCCCAGACGGCTGGTCTGCGCTTCGATGCTCAACGGAATTGTCGCCGCGCTGGAGCGGCTGGTGAAGGCAAATGTCAGCACCGGCCAGATCTTGCGGAAGAAACGCAGTGGGTTGATCCCGGCTGCCGACACCAGCACGCCATGCACCACAAACATCAGGCCCAGGCCGATGTAGGACACCACCACAAAACTGCCGAGCTTGATGATGTCTTGCAGGTTGGAACCGGCGACCACTTTGGTCATCAGCGCCAATACACCGTAAGGAGTCAGCTTCATCACCAGCCGCACCAGACGCATCACCCAGGCTTGCAGGGTGTCGATGGCGTTGATCACTTTCTGACCTTTCTCGACATCGTCCTTCAGCAATTGCAGGGCGGCGACACCGAGGAAGGCTGCGAAAATCACCACACTGATGATCGACGTCGGCTTGGCGCGAGCCAGGTCGGCGAACGGGTTTTGCGGGATGAACGACAGCAATAACTGCGGCACATTCAGGTCGGCGACCTTGCCCGCATAGTCGGTCTGAATGGTTTGCAGACGGGCCATTTCCTGCGTGCCGGCCACCAGGCCTTCAGCCGTGAGGCCGAACAGGTTGGTCAGACCGATACCGATCAGCGCCGCGATAGCCGTGGTGAACAGCAGCGTGCCGATGGTCAGGAAGCTGATCTTGCCCAGCGACGACGCGTTGTGCAGACGCGCCACGGCGCTGAGGATCGAGGCGAACACCAGTGGGATCACGATCATTTGCAGCAACTGCACGTAACCATTGCCCACCAGATCGAACCAGCCGATCGAGGCTTTCAGCACCGGGTTGCCGGCGCCGTAAATCGTGTGCAGTGCGACACCGAACACGACGCCCAACACCAAAGCGAGCAGGACTTTTTTAGCCAGGCTCCACGTCGTATGACGGGTTTGTGCCAGTGCGGCGAGCAGGGCGAGGAACACCAGCAGGTTGAGAATCAGCGGCAGATTCATTGGAACTCCCATTAGACATGTGCCAACTGCCTTCCGGGGCAGCTGCGAACCGGGAAGCCTAACAGCTTGATTTACAATGAATTAATATCAAAAAAGTCTGATTACTGTCGTTTTTGGAATAAGCGGGTGTCGCTCACAGGGATGCAGCTGGCGCGATAGGTGCGTTGACCGTCGCTGACAGACGGGGACTGTCACACTTATTTGTTAGCGTCGATGTCTTTAATTCAGGGAGAAATGCCGATGAAGCTTGCACCGAAATTTCTGGCTGCCGCGTTGGGATTGGGTTTGGGCCTTAGCCTCGCCGGCCAGGTCTTCGCCACGGATTTGAAGCATTGGCCAGCCGATCAGGCCAAGGCGCTGGACGCGATGATCGCGGCCAACGCCAACAAAGGTAACTACGCGGTGTTCGACATGGACAACACCAGCTACCGCTATGACCTCGAGGAGTCGTTGCTGCCGTTCATGGAGAACAAGGGGCTGATCACCCGCGACAAACTCGATCCCTCCCTGAAACTGATGCCGTTCAAGGACACCGCCGACCACAAGGAAAGCCTGTTCAGCTACTACTACCGCCTCTGCGAAGTCGACGACATGGTTTGCTATCCATGGGTCGCCCAGGTGTTCTCCGGTTTCACGCTCAAGGAGCTCAAGGGCTATGTCGATGAGTTGATGGCCTCCGGCAAACCGGTGCCTGCGACGTATTACGAAGGCGACGTGGTCAAGAACCTCGACGTCAACCCGCCGAAAATCTTCACCGGCCAGCAAGAGCTCTACAACAAGCTGATGGAGAACGGCATCGAGGTCTACGTGATGACCGCCGCTTCCGAAGAGCTGGTGCGCATGGTCGCTGCCGATCCGAAGTACGGCTACAACGTCAAACCGCAGAATGTGATCGGTGTGAGCCTGCTGCTCAAGGATCAAAAGTCCGGCGAGCTGACCACGGCGCGCAAGCAGATCACTGCTGGCAAGTATGACGAGAAGGCGAACCTCGGCCTCGAACTGACCCCGTACCTCTGGACCCCGGCAACCTGGATGGCCGGTAAACACGCGGCGATTCTGACCTACATCGATGAGTGGAAAAAACCGGTACTGGTCGGCGGCGACACTCCGACCAGCGACGGTTACATGCTGTTCCACGATGTTGACGTGGCCAAGGGCGGCATCCACTTGTGGGTCAACCGCAAGGACAAATACATGACCCAGATTAACGGCATGATGGCCAAGCACGCAGCCGCTCAGGCCAAGGAAGGGTTGCCGGTGACGGCGGACAAGAACTGGGTGATCGTGACACCGGCAGAAATCCAGTAACCGAAACACCGATCTACTGTGGGAACCGGCTTGCTGGCGATGGCGGACATTCAGTCGAAATCGTCACTGGCTGAACCACCTCTATCGCCAGCAAGCCGGCTCCTACAGGGGCCTACGTATAGTGTGGATAAAATGATCGGCAAAAAAATGCCCCGCACTTGGCGGGGCATTTTTATTTCTGCGACTGACGCTTACAGCCCGTCAAGCATCGCCTTGTTACGCACGGCACCCTTGTCGGCGCTGGTCGCCAGCAGGGCGTAGGCCTTCAGCGCGGTGGTCACCTTGCGTGGACGTTTCTCCACAGGCTTCCAGCCTTTCTGATCCTGCTCGGCACGGCGCCCAGCCATTTCTTCGTCACTGATCAACAGGTTGATCGAGCGGTTCGGAATGTCGATCAGCACCTTGTCGCCGTCCTGCACCAGACCGATCGCGCCACCCGCAGCCGCTTCCGGCGAAGCGTGGCCGATGGACAGGCCCGAGGTACCGCCGGAGAAACGACCGTCGGTGAGCAAGGCGCAGGCTTTGCCCAGGCCTTTGGATTTCAGGTACGACGTCGGGTACAGCATTTCCTGCATGCCCGGGCCGCCTTTCGGGCCTTCGTAACGAATGATCACGATGTCGCCGGCCTTCACTTCGTCCGCGAGGATGCCGCGTACGGCGCTGTCCTGGCTTTCGAAGATCTTCGCGTTGCCTTCGAACACGTGGATCGACTCGTCGACGCCCGCGGTTTTCACCACGCAGCCATCCAGCGCGATGTTGCCGTAGAGAACGGCCAGGCCGCCTTCTTTCGAGTAGGCGTGTTCGACACTGCGGATGCAGCCGTTTTCACGGTCGTCGTCCAGGGTTTCCCAACGGGTCGACTGGCTGAACGCGGTTTGCGTCGGGATGCCTGCCGGACCGGCCTTGAAGAAGTGATGCACCGCTTCGTCGTCGGTCTGGGTGATGTCCCACTTGGCGATGCCTTCGGCCAGGGTCTTGCTGTGCACGGTCGGCAGGTCGGTGTGCAGCAGGCCGCCACGGGACAGCGAGCCGAGGATGCTGAAGATCCCGCCGGCACGGTGCACGTCTTCCATGTGGTACTTCTGGATGTTCGGCGCGACCTTGCACAGTTGCGGCACGTTGCGCGAGAGACGGTCGATGTCGCGCAAGTCGAAATCGATCTCGGCTTCCTGGGCGGCGGCCAGCAAGTGCAGGATGGTGTTGGTGGAACCGCCCATGGCGATGTCCAGGGTCATGGCGTTTTCGAACGCCTTGAAGTTGGCGATGTTGCGCGGCAACACCGACTCATCATTCTCGCCGTAGTAACGCTTGCACAGCTCGACGATGGTGCGGCCGGCCTGCAGGAACAGTTGCTCGCGGTCGCTGTGCGTGGCCAGGGTCGAACCGTTGCCCGGCAATGCCAGGCCCAGGGCTTCCACCAGGCAATTCATCGAGTTGGCGGTGAACATGCCGGAGCACGAACCGCAGGTCGGGCAGGCGCTACGCTCGTACTCAGCGACTTTCTCGTCAGAAGCGCTGGAGTCGGCGGCGATCACCATGGCATCGACCAGGTCGAGACCGTGGCTGGCCAGTTTGGTCTTGCCGGCTTCCATCGGGCCGCCGGACACGAAGATCACCGGGATGTTCAGGCGCAGGGCAGCCATCAACATGCCAGGGGTGATCTTGTCGCAGTTGGAGATGCAGACGATGGCGTCGGCGCAGTGGGCGTTGACCATGTATTCGACGGAGTCGGCAATGATCTCGCGGCTCGGCAGCGAATACAGCATGCCGTCGTGGCCCATGGCGATGCCGTCATCGACCGCGATGGTGTTGAATTCTTTCGCTACACCGCCGGCGCGTTCGATTTCGCGGGCGACCAGTTGGCCCAGGTCCTTGAGGTGGACGTGGCCCGGTACGAACTGGGTGAACGAGTTGGCAATGGCGATGATCGGCTTTTTGAAGTCGTCATCTTTCATCCCCGTGGCGCGCCACAATGCGCGGGCACCGGCCATGTTGCGACCGTGGGTGGATGTTTTCGAGCGGTAATCAGGCATGAAGCACTCCGGGCGGCTAATCAGGTATCAAAAGGGAAGTGAGCTTCTATTGACGTCTGGAACACTCAGAAATGGCCGTGTGTCCGGAAGTTGCCGATAACTTTGCGGGATCGCCGCGCGCTTCAGCTTGAGCTCATAAACCCGCCGGGGGATGACTGGCGATGAATGTCGCGATTCTACACGGCTGGCGGCGAGAGGGAATGCCGGGAAGCGTTGATCCCGCGCCGATGGCGTGTGCGGGATGACGACCGGCGTTTATCAATTCACGTTCAGTGCCACATTCCGACTGCGTGGGTTTTCCTTGAGCAGGACGCCTGCCTTTATCCAGACAATGGCCGCCAACACGATAAAGACATAGAAGCTGCCCTCCCAGCCCAGATGCATTTGCAGCCAGGTCCCGAGCAGCGGCGATATGGAAATGAACACTCCGCCACCGGTCGTCATCCAGATCCTGATTCGCTCCTGTTCCTTGCCGACGAACAAATCCTGAATCAGCGCCTGCGACAGCACAAAGGAGCCGCAGCCCACTGCCTGGATGACGCGAAAAAGCAGAAACCAGCCGTATTCGCTGGACAGCAGGCAACCAGTCGCACCCACCATCGAGATAGCGATACCGGTCAGCAAAAGATTCTTGCGCCCCCACAAATCCGACAGCGGTCCGACCAGCACCACAGATAACGCTAGGCCAATGGCGAACAGGCTGACCGAAAGGGCAATGTCGGACGCGGAGGTCCGGAAGTAGTCATAGAGCGCGGGAAAGGACGGGAGTACGACGTCCAGCGGGAAAACGCCCAGCAGCGTCATCGTCATCAACAGCAGGATGAGCGACGATTTTTTTCGCGGTGTGCGTGGAAGGGTTCATCAACAACGCTCTCGATCCGTGAGGGGGGGCCGAGAGTTGACCTGATGGACATGGAAGTCAATGCAGGAGGTGCAGGACTGTTCCGAATCTGTTGTAGGAACGAGCTTGCTCGTGAAAAGAGAACGGAAGACGCGAGGGTCTCCAGCGTTATCGCTGGAGACCCTCGCGAGCAAGCTTTTGCGATTAGCTGTTTGGCAGCAACCGGCAAGTAATGCTCTTGATGTAACGCGTTTCAGCAATCGCCGGGTGCACCGGATGATCCGGACCCTGACCGCCACGTTCCAGCATCTGGATGTTGCGATCCAGGTGACGGGCGCTGGTCAGCAGGATGTTTTGCAGGTCGTCTTCCGGCAGGTGCATCGAGCACGAAGCGCTGACCAGGATGCCGTCCTTGCTGAGCAGGCGCATGGCTTGCTCGTTCAGGCGACGGTAGGCGCCTTCGCCGTTTTTCATGTCTTTCTTGCGTTTGATGAATGCCGGCGGGTCGGCCACGATCACGTCGAAACGCTCTTCGCTGGCTTTCAGTTCTTTCAGGGCTTCGAAGACGTCACCTTCGAGGCAGGTTATTTTTTCGGCGAAACCGTTCAGCGCGGCGTTACGCTCGACGCCGTCGAGGGCGAAGGCCGAAGCATCGACGCAGAACACTTCACTGGCGCCGAACGCGGCCGCTTGTACACCCCAGCCACCGATGTAGCTGTAGAGGTCGAGTACGCGTTTGCCTTTGGCGTAAGGGGCCAGGCGTGCGCGGTTCATGCGGTGGTCGTAGAACCAGCCGGTTTTCTGGCCCTGGATGACCGGTGCTTCGAACTTCACGCCGTTTTCTTCCAGTGCTACCCATTCCGGCACCAGGCCGAACACGGTTTCGACGTAGCGATTGAGGCCTTCGGCGTCGCGGGCGGCGGAGTCGTTCTTGAACAGAATGCCGCTTGGCTTGAGCACTTGGGTCAGGGCCGCGATCACGTCGTCTTTATGCGCTTCCATGGTGGCCGAAGCGATCTGCACCACCAGAATGTCGCCGAAACGGTCGACCACCAGACCTGGCAGCAGGTCGGAGTCGCCGTAGACCAGGCGATAGAACGGCTTGTCGAACAGGCGATCGCGCAGTGACAGTGCGACGTTCAGGCGATGCACCAGCAGCGACTTGTCCAGCGGCAACTTGATGTCGCGCGACAGCAGGCGGGCGCAGATCAGGTTGTTCGGGCTCATGGCGACGATGCCCAGCAGTTTGCCGCCGGCGGCTTCGAGGATCGCCTGGTCGCCGGCCTTGAAACCGTGCAAAGGAGTTACCGCTACATCGATTTCGTTGCTGTAGACCCACAAGTGGCCGTTTCGCAGGCGACGGTCGGCGTTGGCTTTGAGGCGCAGGCTAGGCAGGGACATGACGTCGCTCCGGAAAAAAGAGCGGGAGTATAGCGTGTTGAGTGTGGCGACGGGTTTGAAGGCGATGAAACACTGATGATGCCTTCGCGAGCAAGCCCGCTCCGACATGAGTCCCGCGGCGTACATGGATTCTGTATCCGCTGGAGATCGAATGTGGGAGCGGGCTTGTTCGCGAAGCGATTTCAAATGCTACGCCGAGATGAAACTTTGTCCGATATGCCGGCCATGGTGTCGGATCCAACTTTATAAAGGTTAGAATCGCCACCTGTCCCAGAGTGTGTACTTATGTCCCAAGAGCTGACCACCGAACAGATCCAACAGTCCCTGCAAGGCATCAGCGTGCCGGCCCAACCGCAGATCATGGTGGATTTGCAAATGGAGCAGTACATGCCCGATCCGGATCTGGAGGTGATCGCCAAGCTGATCTCCCAGGACCCGGGCCTCTCTGGCGCATTGCTGAAGATCGTCAACTCGCCCTATTACGGCTTGAGCAACAAGATCGCCTCGATCCAGCGCGCGGTGAATCTGCTGGGCAGCCGATCGATCATCAACCTGATCAACGCACAGTCGATCAAGGGTGAAATGAACGATGACACCATCGTTACCCTGAACCGTTTCTGGGATACCGCTCAGGACGTGGCGATGACCTGCCTGAGCCTGGCCAAGCGCATCGGCGTCCAGGCGGGGGATGAAGCGTACGCCTTGGGCCTGTTCCACGATTGCGGCGTGCCGTTGATGTTGCAGCGCTTCCCCAACTACATGACTGTTCTGGAAGAAGCTTACGCCAGCGCCAGTGCTGAGTGCCGCATCGTGGACACCGAAAATAGGGTGTTCAACACCAACCATGCGGTGGTCGGTTACTACACGGCCAAATCCTGGCGTCTGCCGGAGCACGTGAGCACCGCGATCGCCAATCACCACAATGCGCTGGCGATTTTCAGCGATGAGTCTTCGCGCAACAGCCAGCTGAAAAACCTGCTGGCGATCCTGAAGATGGCCGAACACATTTGTGCGTCTTACCGGGTGCTGGGCAGCCAGAACGAGGACCATGAATGGAACACCATCGCGCCGCTGGTGCTCGATTACGTGGGCCTCTCGGACTACGACTTCGAAACCCTCAAACAAACGATTCGCGACCTCGGCACTCACCGCTGAGTGTGGTGAGAACCTGATTCGAGAGCACCATGCCTGAACTGCCGGAAGTCGAAACCACCCGCCGCGGGATTGCGCCGCACCTGGAAGGCCAGCGCGTCAGCCGGGTGATCGTGCGTGATCGTCGCTTGCGCTGGCCGATCCCTGAAGACCTCGATGTGCGCCTCTCCGGTCAGCGTATCGTGCTGGTGGAACGGCGCGCCAAATACCTGCTGATCAATGCCGAAGTGGGCACGTTGATCAGTCATTTGGGAATGTCGGGCAATCTGCGTCTGGTGGAGGTCGGCATGCCGGCCGCCAAGCATGAGCATGTGGACATCGAACTGGAGTCGGGCCTGGCCCTGCGTTATACCGACCCGCGACGGTTCGGCGCGATGCTCTGGAGTCTCGATCCACTCAACCACGAACTGTTGATTCGCCTGGGGCCGGAGCCCTTGACCGACCTGTTCGACGGCGAGCGCTTGTTCCAGCAGTCCCGCGGGCGTTCGATGGCGGTCAAGCCGTTCATCATGGACAACGCGGTGGTGGTTGGCGTCGGCAATATCTACGCGACTGAAGCGTTGTTTGCGGCCGGTATCGATCCGCGTCGTGAGGCCAAGAGCATTTCCCGGGCGCGCTATCTGAAGCTGGCCATCGAGATCAAACGCATCCTGGCCGCCGCCATCGAGCGCGGCGGCACCACGTTGCGCGACTTTATCGGCGGTGACGGTCAGCCGGGTTATTTCCAGCAGGAACTGTTCGTGTACGGCCGTGGCAGTCAGCCGTGCAAGGTCTGCGGGACGGAGTTGCGGGAAGTCAAACTCGGGCAGCGCGCCAGCGTCTTTTGCCCTCGCTGCCAGAGCTGATACGTCCCACGGTCTATAGTCAGTATTCTCACTGCCTAGTCGAAGGACCGCGCCATGAACCTGTTTCGAACCTTTGTCGTCGTTATGCTGCTGAGCGTCGGTACGCCAGTGCTGGCGGCAAACACCGGCAGCGGCGATCCGCGCTACACCATCCAGAACCCTCCGGCCTACGCCATGCTCGGCGATTTGCTGATTGCCCGACCTTTGCTGGTCGCGGCAACGGTGATCGGCGCGGGGGCGTTTGTGGTGTCGCTGCCGTTTACCGCACTGGGCGGCAATGTCGGCGATGCGGGACAGGCGCTGGTGGTTGATCCGGCGAAAGCGGCGTTTGTGCGGTGTCTGGGGTGTATCGGGGAGGGGTTTGAGCAGCGGGAGTGAGGTTCAGTTACCTCTTTGGTGTGGCTGATGGCCCTTTAGCGAGCAAGCCCGCTCCCACATTGGATCTGAGTGTTAATCAGATGGTGTGAACACCGCAGATCCAATGTGGGCGCGGGCTTGCTCGCGAAGAGGCCCGAACAGACGCTAAAAAACTATCTGATTCAAGCCTTGCCGGTAATCTTCCGGTACTTCTCCATCAACTGCTCTTCAGTCTCCGGATGCGCCTCGTCCAGTGGAATGCAATCTACCGGACAGACCTGCTGGCACTGAGGTTCGTCGTAGTGGCCGACACACTGTGTGCACAGGTTCGGGTCGATCACATAGATCTCTTCGCCCTGGGAAATGGCGGCGTTCGGGCACTCGGGTTCGCAGACGTCGCAGTTGATGCAATCGTCGGTGATGATCAGGGACATGCTAACTCCAGCCGGGGCGCAAAGCCCGGGCGCAATAAACCAATGCGCAATTGTGCCGCATTGGAGACCGCAGTGCACGCGGGCGCGACGTTCTGTAGGCGCCGGCTTGCTGGCGATAGCGGTGGGTCAGTGAATGTGTGTATTGGCTGGCACGACGCCATCGCCAGCAAGCCGGCTCCTACAGCCGGCGTTATTTCTTGAATCGAAGTGTCAGGGCGTCCGCCACAGCAGGGTGAACGAACTTGGTGATATCGCCGCCCAGGGCCGCGATTTCACGGACCAGCGTCGAGGAGATGAACGAATAACGCTCGGACGGCGTCAGAAACAGGCTTTCCACGTCTGGCGCCAGCTGACGGTTCATGTTGGCCAGCTGAAATTCGTATTCGAAGTCCGAGACTGCGCGCAAACCACGCAGGAACACGTTGGCGTTCTTCTCTTTGGCGAAATGCGCCAACAGCGTCGAGAAGCCGACGACTTCAACGTTCGGCAGATGTTTAGTGACCTCGCGGGCCAGCTCCACACGCTGTTCCAGGGGAAACAACGGGTTTTTTTTCGGGCTGGCAGCGACGGCGATGATCACATGATCGAACAGGCGCGCGGCGCGTTCGACCAAGTCGCCATGGCCCTTGGTAATAGGGTCGAAGGTACCTGGGTACAACACTCGGTTCATCGCGTCGTCCTGGCGGGAGTCCGTTGGGGAGTCGGATGGTATCGCAGCCTTCCCGGTCGGCCAAGTCGCCTTTTGGGTAAGAAAGCACTATAGACGATGGGAATAGTCGCTCTTTTCACGGGTTTTTCAAACGTTCGGCGAGCGAAGTCGCCAGTTGCGCCGTCAGCCCGTAAACCGACAATTGCGGGTTTGCGCCAATGCTGGTGGGGAACAGCGAGCCATCGTGGATCGACAGGTTGCTGAGTTGATGATGCCGGCCAAGGCTGTCGGTCACGGCGTTTTTCGGGTCTTCACCCATGGCACAACCGCCCATCACATGGGCACTGCCCAGGCGGGTGCGATACAGCTCAAGGCTCAACCCATCGATCAGCGTGCGCGCTTCGGCCAGGGTTTTCACGTAGCGCGCGTCGGCGTGCATCGGCATGACGGCGTTGGCGCCACCGGCGAACTGGATCTCGGCCATGCTGTGGAACGCGCGGCGCAAACCGTCCCAGGCGTAGGCTGAAACCTGATAGTCGAGCACCGGCGTGTTGTCACCGCGCAACTCGACGCTGCCGCCGGGACTGTCCGGGTGAAAACCATCGCGCAGTAACGCCAGCATGGCGTGGGTGTGAGGCAGGTTTTTCATGTGCTGCGCGTTTTCCGTGCCGAAACCGCCGAGCAGGGTGGCCGCCAGCGCCGGGTGCAGCGGTGGCACTTCGAGCTTGTAAGCCATCTTGCCGGTCGTGCCGTCCTGCCATTGGAAGTGATCGGAGTAGATCGACTGCGGCGCGCCATAGAAAGGGTTGATCACCTCATCGAACAGCCCGGCGGACATGTTGACCAGATGCAGAAAGGTCCGTTTGCCCAGCCGCTTGTGCGGGTCTGGCGCGTCCGAGCGCAACAGTAGTGCTGGGCTGTTGATCCCGCCGCCGGCCAGCACGTAATGCCGCGCCTTGACCGTGATCGTCTTGCCCGTGGGGGCGACGCAACGGTCGTCCATCGCCACACACTGCAGGCTCGTCACCTTGCCGTCCTTGATCACCAGTTGTTCAGCGCGGGTCAGGTAAATCAGCTCGCCGCCCTTTTCCAGGGTCGCCGGAATCGTCGTCACCATCATCGATTGCTTGGCGTTGGTCGGGCAGCCCATGCCGCAATAACCGAGGTTCCAGCAGCCACGCACGTTGCGCGGGATGACGTGCCAGGTGTAACCGAGCTTCTCGCAGCCCTTGCGGATCACGTCGTTGTTGGCATTGGGCGGAACCATCCACGGTGCGACGCCGAGACGCTGTTCCACTTTCTCGAACCATGGCGCCATCTCCGCCGGGCTGTGGCCTTTGACGTTGTGCTCCCGGGCCCAGTGTTCGAGCGTCGGGTCCGGGGTGCGAAAGCTCGATGTCCAGTTGATCAGTGTGGTGCCGCCCACGGCCCGACCTTGAAGGATAGTGATCGCGCCGTCCTTGCTCATGCGGCCGATGCCTTCCTGATAGAGGCTGGTGTAGGCCTGGTCTTCGAGCATTTTGAAATCGCTGCTGGTCTTGAGCGGGCCTTCTTCGATCAGCAACACCTTGTAGCCGGCGGCGCTGAGGATTTCGGCCGTCGTCCCGCCACCGGCGCCGCTGCCGATGATCGCTACATCCGCTTCGAGGGTCAGGTCCTCGGTCAGTTGCGCGCCGTTGTGGGTTTTCCAGCCGCGGGCCATGCCTTCGCGGAACGGATCGGGTACGGGCATGTTCGGGTTCTCTTATTGTTTTTGGGTTTTGTGGTGATGCGGCTGGCGCTTTCGTCGGAATGCCGCCCAGACCAAGCCCGCTCCCACAGGTTTTGAGTCGTTCACAAAAGGGTGGCCCACCTCGGATCCTGTTGGAGCGGACTTGCCCGCGAAGGGGGCGACTCGGTCTCAAACCGTGGGAGGCCCGGGATACCCGCAATGCGCCCACGATTCCGTCCGGCTGTACCACGCCATCATCACCAGTTGCAGCAGCGAGCTGTGCCCCATGCGCAACAGGCTCAGCGAGCTGTTTTCCCAGCGATCAAGAAAATGCCGGATCTCGTCGGCACTGGCGTTTTCCCAACTGCCCCAGATCCCGGTCAGCGGCCCACGCGTCACGGCCATCCCCAGCACATCGAACAATTGCCGGGTCAGCTTGAGCATTTCCGGCGACAGGTGATTCAGGCTGTTATCCAGGCAGTGCAAGGTCTGGTCGACCGCCATCGGAATTTTTCCGGCGAACACGGCGCCATCGAGCATCACCGGAATCAGCGCCCGCAAAAACAGTAGATCGCCGCTGCGCAGCATCGTGAAACCGTCGGCCGGAATGCTCGACGAACAACCGCTGAGGCTCGCGCCCAACCCGGCCGTGGCCAGGAAAGCACTCGCGCCGAGGCTGAATTTAAGCAGGCCGCGCCGTGACAGCGCGGGTGTAGCGGACAGGCCTGGGCTCATTATTGTTATTACCCGATGGATTTGATCGTTAGCGGATAAACAGCTTCTGGATCAGTTTCTGGATGGATTTGCCGTACGGCGGGTAGATCAGCTTCGCCGCGTTGAAACGCTGTTTGATCAGTACACCTTTGGCCTTGCTGAAGGTCAGGAAGCCTTCGTGGCCGTGGTAATGACCCATGCCCGAGGCGCCGATGCCGCCGAACGGCATGTCGTCCTGGGCAACATGCAGCAACGTGTCGTTCAGGCACACGCCACCGGAATGGGTCTCGTGCAGGACGCGGTTTTGTTCGCGCTTGTCGTAGCCGAAGTAATACAGCGCCAACGGACGAGGTCGCTGGCTGATGTAGGCAAACGCTTCATCCAGGTCCTTGTACGGAACGATCGGCAGCAAAGGGCCGAAGATTTCATCCTGCATCACCATCATCTCGTCCGTGACGTTGAGCAGCAGGCTATGGCTCATTCGGCGGCCCTGACCCTGGTCGAACAGCGGGATCAGCAGCGCGCCTTTGCTGGTGGCATCGCTGATGTAGCCGTTGAGCCGGGCCAGTTGTCGGTCATTGATGATGGCGGTGTAGTCCGGGTTGTCAGCCAGTGTCGGATAAAATCCGCGAACCGCCTGGCGATAGGCTTCGATGAAAGAGCCTACGCGGTCTTCCGGCACCAGCACGTAGTCCGGGGCCACGCAGGTTTGTCCGGCGTTGAGCGTCTTGCCGAACGCGATGCGTTCGGCGGCATCTTTCAAGGGCACGTCGCGGGAAACGATGGCCGGGGATTTTCCGCCGAGTTCCAGCGTCACCGGCGTCAGGTTTTCGGCCGCTGCGCGCATCACATGCTTGCCGATGCTGGTGGCACCGGTGAACAACAAGTGATCGAAACGCAGGCGAGAGAACGCCACGCCGATATCGGCCTCGCCGAGCACCACGCACACCAGGTCTTCGGGAAAGATCCGGCCCAGCAATGCCTTGAGCAGCAAGCCGGTGGCGGGGGTCGACTCGCTGAGTTTTAGCATCACCCGGTTGCCCGCCGACAATGCGCCCACCAAAGGGCCGATGGCCAGGTACAGCGGGTAGTTCCAAGGGACGATCACCCCGACCACGCCCAACGGCTGATAAACGACTTTGGCCGAGGCGGGCTGAAAGGCAACGCCGACTTTGCGCCGTGAAGGCTTCATCCAGCCATTGAGGTGCTGACTGGCGTAATGAATGCCGTGCAGGCTCGGCATCAGTTCGGCGAGCAGGGTTTCATCGGCGCTGCGATGGCTGAAGTCCTGACTGATGGCGTCAATCAGCGCCTGGCGTTCAGTGCTCAGCAAATCCCGCAAAGCCTTGAGCCATTGCTGGCGCTGCGCCGCGGGCGGCATCGGGTTGGCGGCATAGGCTGCGCGCTGGGCGTCGAACAGGGTTTGGAGCTCTTCCAGTGGCTGCTGCAGATTCTGGAGGTAGGCAATTTCAGCAGTCATGGTCATCTCCGGATTTATCGTTGTGACGAGCTTTTTAGAGTCTATACTCTATAAAGTCAAATACCATCCTGGCGCCGTGTTGTTTTATCCACGGGCGGATAGGTCGTAAGATGCCCGTCAACGCCCTCTGAATTAAAGCTCAAGCCATGGCCCCACGGATCAAAACCAGCGAGCGCATCGTGCAGAACAGCCTGGAGCTGTTCAATCAGCAGGGCGAACGCAGCGTCAGCACCAACCACATTGCTGCCCATATGGAAATTTCCCCGGGCAACCTGTACTACCACTTCCCCAACAAGCAGGCGATCATCGCCGTGTTGTTCAGTGAGTACGAAAGCCTGGTCGACAGCTTCCTGCGCCCGCCCCAGGGGCGCGCCGCGACAGTGGAGGACAAGCGTTACTACCTCCAGGAGTTGCTGGCAGCCATGTGGCGCTACCGGTTTTTGCACCGCGACCTCGAGCACCTGCTCGACAGCGATCCGGAACTGGCCGCCCGTTATCGGCGTTTTTCCCAGCGCTGCGTGATCCAGGGCACGGCGATCTACAAAGGGTTCGTCGAGGCCGGCATCCTGGAAATGGACCGGGTGCAGATCGAGTCCCTGACGCTCAATGCCTGGATCATCCTGACGTCCTGGGTGCGTTTCCTGTGCACCACGCGGGAGAACTCCAATCACCTGAGCGAACAGGCGATAAAGCGTGGGGTGTACCAGGTGCTGGTACTGGAAGCAGGGTTTGTCACGGATCAATCCCGCGATGCGGTAAACGCCTTGTTCGAGGAGTTTTACGTGCCGTTGGCGCAAGCCCTGGAAGAAGTACAGTAGGATCAGACATCGCCTAATTACTGGAGCCCGTTATGCCCATTGCGCAATTGATCAGCCCGCAAGCACTGGACCTGAAAAAGGAGCAGCCGGGGCTGGTGATTCTGGATTGTCGTTTTGCCCTCGACGACCCGGATTACGGCCAGCGCAGCTATGCCGAAGGGCATATCGCCGGGTCGAGTTTTGCCGATCTTGAGCGCGACTTGAGCGGGGCAGTGATCAAAGGGGTGACCGGGCGCCATCCGTTGCCCGAGCCTGAAGACTTGATCGAGCGTTTGCAGACCTGGGGCATCAATGCCGACAGCGATGTGGTCTTGTATGACGACGGTCCAGGCGCCTACGCGGCGCGGGCCTGGTGGTTGCTGGCCTGGCTGGGCAAGCGCGATGGCGTGTTCATCCTCGATGGCGGGCTCAAGGCCTGGCACGCGGCGGGTTTGCCCCTGAGCCTCGATGCTCCCGGTGTTGAACGTGGCACCTTTACCGGGACGCCGGACAATGCGCTGGTCCTGAGCGCCGAACAGCTTCAGCAGCGTCTCGGCCAACCCGAGCTGACCTTGCTCGATGCCCGGGCCTTGCCGCGTTTCAAGGGCGAAGTGGAACCCATCGACCCGATTGCCGGACACATTCCCGGGGCGCAATGCGCGGCGTTCACCGACAACCTGGGCAGCGACGGGCATTTCCTGCCGGCCGATCAGCTCAAGCAGCGGTTTGCCGCGAAACTCGGCAATCGCTCACCGACTGATCTGGTCGCGTACTGCGGCTCCGGCGTGACGGCGTGCCATAACCTGTTCGCCTTGTGCCTCGCGGGTTATCCGTTGGGTTCGTTGTATGCCGGGTCGTGGAGCGAGTGGATCAACGAGCCTGCGCGAGGCATCGCCACCGGCGAATAACACAATCCCCTGTAGGAGCCGGCTTGCTGGCGATAAGGACGCTGCGGTGTTTCAGACAGACCGGGTTGTCCCAATCGCCAGCAAGCCGGCTCCTACAATAGAGCTCTGCGATACGCCCCCGGCCCCACCCCGTAAACCTGCTTGAACTGGCGATTCAGGTGACTCTGGTCGGCAAACCCCAATTGCGTAGCCACTTCCAGCGGTAAACATCCACTCTGCAATAACCTTCGTGCCCGGGCGATGCGTTGCTGTATCAGCCAGGTGTGCGGTGGCATGCCTGTGGCGCGGCGGAATACCCGGGCGAAGTGGAACGGCGACAGGTTCACCGCTGCCGCGAGTTCTTCCAGCGACGGCGGTGCCGCCAATTGCGCCTGCAGCAGTTCCTTGGCCAAGCTCACCGCCCGGTGTTCCTTGCCAGGTTTACCGGCGTTCGGGACGGCGGCGTGACGTTGCAGCAACGACAGCATCATTTCCCGCCAGGCGGTCTGCTGTTGCAGGGCGGTGGACGGCGTTTCGAGCAGGCGATGCAGTTGGCAGAAACCCTTCACCAGATCGGGATCGCGATACAGCGTTGCGCCAAATGCGGGCAAGGTGTGGGTCGGCAGTTCCAGCTCGGTCAGCAGCGAGAGAATCTGCTCGCTGTCGGGATAAAACGCCCGGTACAGCCAGCCGTCCTCCGTACCCTTGTGACCGGTGTGCAATTCATCCGGGTTGATCAACACCAGCGTGCCGCTGCCCGCCAGGTGTTCGGCGCCGCGATAGCGATAACGCTGGGCGCCGGCCATGATCATGCCGATCACGTAACCGTCATGCACATGGGGGGCGAAACGGTGTTCGATGTAGCGCGCGGACAACAACTCGACCCCGGCCAACGGTGCCGTTTGCCAGAAACGGATCGACTCGCCCTGATCGGTATCCATCGGTTTACCCGCGACCCACGGCGGCCAGCCACTGCGGGATGCGCCGTTCCAGGTAGTAACCCGGTTGCCGGAACGTGCCATCGACGAAGCCGACATGCCCGCCCTTGGCTTGCAGCTCGAACTGGGTGCAGGCGGACAATTCCTCAGCGGACGGCAGGCTGTGAGGAAACACAAACGGGTCGTCGGCAGCATGGATGATCAGCGTCGGCGTACGAATTTCCCCAAGGAAATAGCGGCTCGAGGCGCGGCGATAGTAATCCTGTGCATCGGTGAAGCCATGCAGCGGCGCGGTGACCCGGCCATCGAAATCCCAGAAGGTGCGCATGTTTTCCAGCGAGCCCAGGGCGGCCAGCTTCACCAGGCCATCCTCGCGTCCGTCATGCTGGAATTGCCGTTGCTTGTTCTTGATGTAGGTGACCATCTCGCGCATGAAGTGCGCCTGATACACCTTCGAGAACCCCTGGCCGATACGGTCGGCGCATTGATCGAGCCGAAACGGCACCGACACCGCCACAGCGCCGAGCACGCCGCTGTCGCTGCCGGTCTCACCCAGGTGTTTGAGCAAAACGTTGCCACCGAGGGAATAACCGACCGCGTACAGCGGCGCGAGCGGCCGTTTGGCCCGCAGGTGTCTGATGGTTTCGGCGAGGTCTTCACTGGCGCCGGAATGGTAGCTGCGAGGCAACAGATTGGGTTCGCCCGAACAGCCGCGCCAGTTCAGCGCAACACTGGCCCAGCCCAGGGTGCCCAGCGCCTTCTGCACACCGGCCACGTAAGGCGAATTGGAAGAACCGGTCAGGCCGTGCAACACCAGCACCAGCGGTGTATCGGCGCTGTGCGGGCCGTGCCAGTCCAGGTCAAGAAAGTCGCCATCCTCGAGCCACAAGCGTTCGCGCTCGCGTTCGATGTGCGTGGTTTTGCGCCATAGCGGTCCCCACAAGGTTTGCAAGTGCGGGTTGCCAAGGCCGAAGGCAGGGGTGAAGCGTTCTGGCGGAAAAGACACGATGGCTCTCGATACAGCGGTGCGCAACCTGTGCGCACCTTTTCAGGCCGGTCGGTTAACCGGCGATCTCTGTCATACGTTGCCACAACGAGTAGTAGACGCGCCCGGATTTTTGCTCGCGGTGCAGGCGCCAGTTGGCCGGCAAACCGAGTGTTGAGGGGGCTGTTTCGCTTTCGGTGTACACCCAGGCGTCGTTCGCCAGCCATTGGCGCTCTTCGAGC
The DNA here is from genome assembly GCF_007828295.1 of Pseudomonas sp. SJZ080. Lineage (NCBI taxonomy): Bacteria > Pseudomonadati > Pseudomonadota > Gammaproteobacteria > Pseudomonadales > Pseudomonadaceae > Pseudomonas > Pseudomonas sp. SJZ080. Next base: position 163,771 of record NZ_VIUK01000011.1, on the reverse strand, counting down.
AGGGTGCAGACGGTAGGCAACAGGTTCTGGTTGAACGGCGGATCGAGGAACACCAGGTCGTAAGCGACCGCTGGCTGGGTTTCCAGGTAGCGCAGGGCATCGGCCGTCTGAATCTGGCCGGTGGTGCAGCGCAGGGTGCCCAGATGTTCCTTGATGCTTGAGACCGCGATGTTGCTGGCGTCCAGCGCCTGGCCCATCGCCGCACCACGGGACAGTGCCTCGAGGAACAACGCGCCGCTACCGGCGAATGGGTCAAAGACCTTGGCCCCGGGCACATACGGTGCGAGCCAGTTGAACAAGGTTTCACGCACGCGATCTGGCGTGGGGCGCAGGCCCGGTGCATCGGGGAAGCTCAGCTTTCGGCTGCCCCATTCACCGCCGATGATGCGCAGTTGGTTCACGCCGTTGTGCACGTTGTGAACAGGTTTTTTAGGACGAGTGGCCATTAATGCTCCGGAACCCCGAGCGGCTGCTCGGCAGGTTTATCAGTAGGGGCCGGTAACGGCTTTTGCGGCACGGTCGGGCCAGCGCTGACGATGACCATTTTGTCCGTACTCAGGTGTTTGTTCAGTGCGGTTTTGACTTGCTCGACGGTCAGGCTCTGGGACTGCTGCATGAAGTCCTCCAGATGGCTCAACGGCAGGTTGTAGAAACCCATCGCGCCGAGCTGGCCGACGATATCGGCATTGCTGGCGGTGGACAGCGGGAAGCTGCCGGCCAGTTCACGCTTGGCGTCGTCGAGCTCTTTCTCGGTCGGTCCGGTTTTAAGGTAGTCGGCGAGTACGTCCTGCACCAGTTTCAGCGTGCCTTCGCTCATCTCGGCGCGGGTTTGCAGGTTGATCATGAACGGGCCGCGCGCCTGCATCGGCGTAAAGCCCGAATACACGCCGTACGTCAGGCCGCGCTTCTCGCGCACTTCGCTCATCAAACGGGTGCCGAAGCCCCCGCCGCCGAGGATCTGGTTGCCCATGGACAGCGCGGCGTAATCCGGGTCGTCACGGTCGATGCCCAGTTGCGCGAGCATCAGGTTGGTCTGCTTGGACGGAAACTCGATGTGGCCAATGCTGGCTTTCGGCTCGACCGGTTGCGGCAGTTTCGCCAATGCAGGGCCTTTTGGCAGCGCGCCGGAGACTTGCGCAGCAATCGCCTCGGCCTCGGCGCGAGAAAGGTCACCCACCAGCGCAATCACCACGTTGCCCGCGGCGTAGGCTTTCTCATGGAAAGCCTTCAGCTGAGCCAGGGTAATCGCTGGAACGGTTTTCGCCGTGCCATCGCTGGAATGCGCATACGGGTGGTCGCCGTACAAGCGGTTCATCAGCTCGATGCTGGCCAGTTTGCCGGGGTTCTGTTTCTGGTATTCGAAGCCGGCGAGCATCTGGTTCTTGATGCGCGCAAATGAATCGGCGGGGAAGGTCGGTTTGCCGACAACTTCAGAGAACAGTTTCAGCGCAGGCTCGCGTTTGTCGGCGGCACTGAGGCTGCGCAACGAGGCCAGTGCCATGTCCTTGAACGCGCCGTTGCCGAAGTCGGCACCCAGACCTTCGAAGCCCTGAGCGATAGCGCCGACATCTTTGCCGGCCACGCCTTCGTTGAGCATCGCGTTGGTCAGCACGGACAGTCCCGGCGCATCGCCGTCCTGGCTGCTGCCGGCAGCGAAGATCAGACGCATGTCGAACATCGGCAACTCGCGGGCTTCAACGAACAGCACCTTGGCGCCTTCGGCGGTGTTCCAGGTTTGCACGTTGAGCGAACGGCGGCTCGGTGCCTTGCCGTTGAGTTCGGCCAGCGATTGCAGTTTCTGGCTGGACTTGGCCTTGTCAAAGGCTTCGCTGGCGTTGGAGTGGTCGGTCTTCAGGAAATAGAAGGCCGCGGAGCCAATCAATGCGACAGCGACCAGGCCGATCAGGGCCAGGCGTGGTTTTTTACGCTCACTCATGAGTCGTCTCCAGTGGCAGGACATGGGCGACGCTGAGACGTTCGCGGGTGAAATACAGCTTGGCGGCTTTCTGGATGTCTTCTGGCGTGACGCTTTCCAGTTCGGCCAGTTCGGTGTCCATCAGTTTCCAGGACAGGCCGACGGTTTCCAGTTGGCCGATGGCGGTGGCCTGGCTGGTGATCGAATCACGCTCGTAGACCAGACCGGCAATCACTTGAGCCCGCACACGTTCCAGTTCTTCGGCGGACGGCGCGGTGGTTTTCAGCTGTTCGAGCAACTTCCACAGGCCTGCTTCGGCCTGGGCCATGGTTTTCTTTTTCTGAGTGTTGGGCGTCGCCGACAAGGTGAACAGGCTGTCGCCGCGGGTGTAGGCGTCGTAGCTCGACGAGCCGCCGGACACCAGTTCTTCGCCGCGTTCCAGTTGCGTCGGGATGCGGCCGCTGTAGCCGCCGTCGAGCAAGGCCGAGATCAGGCGCAAGGCGTGGACCGAACGCTTGTCTTCGGCGGTGGCGATGCTCGGTACGTTGAAGCCCAGCATCAGGCTCGGCAGTTGCGTCTGCACATGCAGAGTGATCTGGCGTTCGCCGGGCTCGGCCAGTTCGACCGGTTTTTTCGCCGGCGGTACATCACGCTTGGCGATCGGACCGAAGTAGCGCTGTGCCAGGGTTTTCACTTCGTCCGGGGTCACGTCACCGACGACCACCAGCGTGGCGTTGTTCGGCACGTACCAGGATTGGTACCAGTGGCGCAGCTCTTCGACCTTCATGCGGTCGAGGTCCGCCATCCAGCCGATGGTCGGCGTGTGATAGCCGCTGGCCGGGTAGGCCATGGCCTTGAAGCGTTCGTAGGCCTTGGACATCGGCTTGTCGTCAGTGCGCAAGCGGCGTTCTTCTTTAATAACCTCGATCTCGCGGGCGAACTCGTCGGCCGGCAGGCGCAGGCTGGCCATGCGGTCGGCTTCGAGCTCGAAGGCCACGCCCAGACGGTCGCGGGCCAACACTTGATAGTAGGCAGTGAAGTCGTCGCTGGTGAAGGCGTTCTCTTCCGCGCCGAGGTCGCGCAGGATCAGCGAGGCTTCGCCGGGGCCGACTTTCTCGCTGCCCTTGAACATCATGTGTTCCAGCGCGTGGGACAAACCGGTTTGCCCCGGTGTCTCGTAGCTCGAACCGACCTTGTACCAGACTTGGGAAACCACCACCGGCGCACGATGGTCTTCGCGCACGACGACCTTCAGGCCATTGTCGAGGGTGAATTCGTGGGTGGGTTGCGGATCGGCAGCGAGGGCTGAGAGTGGCAGACAAACTGTGCTGAGCAGCAGGCCTGCAGCGCGGCGGGCTAGAGCATTCATTCGTTTTTTAAACCTGTTGAGCTGCCCGCTTGGTCTTAGCGTCGGCGGGCGAGAGGGTGCTAGGATACTGATCCGTTTTACTGGCGGCCACGCCTATCAGGCCATAGCGTTTGATCAGGTTGTATGGGTTTGCGGCAGAAGGCTACGTTTTATCAACTAAACTCCACCTTTTCGCCGATTTTGCCGCATCAGTCCTTCGTGAAATCGTTTTTGTAAGGCGCCATTTGCACCTCTACAAAATGTTGCGCGTGAACAAGCTGGGTCAATCGCAGTCTGTTCTGCATCGAATATTTATTTGCCGAGGCGCCCTTTGGCGCGTCGCTACCGTGAGATAGCCGTCCTCCATGTTTGGTTCCAACGACGACAAGAAAGCACCAGCTGCGGCTGGCGAGAAGAAAAGCCTGTTCGGATGGCTGCGCAAAAAGCCGCAGGAAACCGTCGTCGAACAGCCACAGTCACATCCTGAGCCAACGCCGGCGCCTGTCATAGAACAAGAGCTGGCGCCGATCGTCATGCCGAATGCCGAGCCGGTGCTGCAGCCGGTGGTTGAGGCACAGGCTGAGGCCCTGGTCGAACAGCCGCTGACGCCAGCCGCCGAGCCGTGGCTGACATTGCCGGTGGCGGAAGAGCCGGTGGCATTGGTCGAAGACGAATTGGCACCGCACATTACGCCGCCGATTCCAGCGCCGACTGCGTTCGCGCCTGAGCCGATTCAGGCGCCGGTGGTTGAACCGATTGTCGAGCCGGTTAGTGTGGCCGCCGAGCTTGCGCCGGTTGTTCCAGAGCCTGTGACTCCTGCATTCGTTGCTCCGGCTGCTCCTGTTGTTCAAGCGCCTGTGCCGGTCGTCGCTCCCGTTGCCGCCGCGCCTGTCGTGCCGGTCGAAACGCCCGCACAGCCTGCGCGCACCGAGGAAACCAAGGCCGGGTTCTTCGCCCGCCTCAAGCAAGGCCTGTCCAAGACCAGCGCCACCATCGGCGAAGGCATGGCTGCCCTGTTCCTGGGCAAGAAGATCATCGATGACGAGCTGCTCGAAGACATCGAAACCCGTTTGCTGACCGCCGACGTGGGCGTCGAAGCCACTTCGGTGATTATCCAGCGCCTGACCCAAAAGGTTGCGCGTAAAGAGCTGGCGGACGCCGACGCTCTGTACAAATCCCTTCAGGCTGAACTGGCTGCAATGCTCAAACCGGTCGAGCAGCCGCTGAAAATCACCTCGCAGAACAAGCCGTTCGTGATTCTGGTCGTCGGCGTCAACGGCGCCGGCAAGACCACCACCATCGGCAAACTGGCGAAGAAACTGCAACTCGAAGGCAAGAAAGTCATGCTCGCGGCGGGCGATACCTTCCGTGCCGCGGCGGTCGAGCAATTGCAGGTCTGGGGCGAGCGCAACAAGATTCCTGTGATCGCCCAGCACACTGGCGCCGACTCGGCTTCGGTAATCTTCGATGCGGTGCAGGCCGCCAAGGCCCGTGGCATTGACGTGTTGATCGCCGACACTGCCGGTCGTCTGCACACCAAAGACAACTTGATGGAAGAGTTGAAGAAGGTTCGCCGGGTTATCAGCAAGCTCGACGCTGACGCACCGCATGAAGTGCTGCTGGTGCTCGATGCCGGCACCGGGCAGAACGCGATCAACCAGGCTAAACAATTCAACCAGACCGTCGAACTGACAGGCCTGGCGCTGACCAAGCTCGATGGCACCGCCAAGGGCGGAGTGATTTTCGCCCTGGCCAAGCAGTTTGGCCTGCCGATTCGCTACATCGGCGTCGGTGAAGGCATCGATGACTTGCGAACTTTTGAAGCAGAACCCTTTGTCCAGGCACTGTTTGCCGAGCGGGAGCGTTCATGATTCGTTTCGAACAGGTCGGTAAACGCTACCCGAACGGTCACGTCGGCTTGCATGAGCTGAGCTTTCGAGTCCGTCGGGGCGAGTTCTTGTTTGTGACCGGCCACTCCGGCGCCGGTAAAAGCACCCTGTTGCGGCTGCTGCTGGCGATGGAACGTCCGACCACCGGCAAATTGCTGCTGGCTGGCCAGGACCTCGGCACCATCAGCAATGCGCAGATCCCTTATCTGCGTCGGCAGATTGGCGTGGTGTTCCAGAATCATCAGTTGCTGTTCGATCGCACGGTGTTCAACAACGTCGCGCTGCCGTTGCAGATTCTTGGTTTGTCCAAGGCCGAAATCGCCAAGCGTGTGGATTCGGCATTGGAGCGTGTGGCGCTGTCGGATAAAACCGACCTGTACCCCGGCGACCTGTCCACCGGCCAGCAACAGCGCGTCGGCATCGCCCGCGCCATCGTCCACCGTCCGGCATTGCTGCTGGCGGATGAGCCGACCGGTAACCTCGATCCGCGTCTGGCCGCCGAGATCATGGGCGTGTTCGAAGACATCAACCGTCTGGGCACCAGCGTGCTGATCGCCAGCCATGACCTGGCCCTGATTGCTCGCATGCGTCATCGCATGCTGACCCTGCAACGCGGCCGACTGATCGGCGACGGGGAGGCCGGCGTATGAGTGCAACACGCAGCCCCAAGGTTTCCGAGCGCGTGGCGCCGAAAGCCGCCGACCCGCAACCGCAGAAGAAAAAACGCGACGATGACGACGGTCCGGATTTCGCCACGTTGTTTCGCGCCTGGGTCGAAAGCCATCGCGCCAGTCTGCTGGACAGTTTGCGTCGCCTGGGCAAACAGCCCATCGGCAGTTTCTTCACCTGCATGGTGATGGCGGTGGCCCTGAGTTTGCCGATGGGCCTGTCACTTTTGCTAAGTAACGTGGAGCGTCTTGGCGGCTCCTGGCAGCGTGCGGCGCAGATTTCCCTTTACCTGCAACTTGAAGCCAGCACGGCTGAAGGCGAGTCGCTGCGTGACCAGATCAAAGGCATTCCGGGCGTAGCTGATGCTGAATATGTCGGCCGCGATCAGGCACTGGAAGAGTTTCAGCAGCAGTCCGGTCTGGGCGAGGCGCTGAAGGAATTGCCGGAAAACCCGTTGCCAGGCGTGGTATTGGTGACGCCGAACGAAGTCGACAAACCCGCGCTTGAAGCATTACGACAAAAACTTTCCGAGTTGCCGAAGGTACAACAGGCACAACTTGATCTAGTCTGGGTAGAGCGTCTGGCAGCCATTCTCAAGCTGGGTGACCGTTTCGTCTTCGGTCTGACCGTGCTTCTGGTTTCTGCATTACTTTTGGTGATAGGCAATACCATTCGTCTTCATATTGAAAACCGCCGCACAGAGATAGAAGTGATTAAACTCGTGGGCGGCACTGACAGCTATGTGCGCAGGCCCTTTCTGTATATGGGCGCGCTGTATGGCTTTGGTGCGGGGATACTTTCCTGGGGTGTATTGGCGTTCGGCCTGAACTGGCTGAACGATGCAGTTGTCGGGCTGGCCGGTTTGTATGGCAGTGATTTCGCACTGGCCGGGGTGCCGGTTGCCGACGGTCTGTCTCTCTTGCTTGGCGCGGTGCTGTTGGGGTATATCGGTGCATGGATTGCAGTCGCACGCCACCTGAGGGAGCTTGCGCCTAAGTAGTATCATTTTGCTCGTATTGACCTTTCAGCGTTTTTGGGAACTTGTCTTTCGGTTTCCGGTCAATTTTCGCAGTGCTGAACTGCACGAGTTTGTAAGTCGGAGGTTTTTTCGTATGACCAATTCTTTGCAACCTGCATATGCTCTGGTCCCGGGTGCGAACCTGGAGGCCTATGTGCACACCGTCAACAGCATTCCTTTGCTGACGCCGGAGCAGGAGCGTGAACTGGCCGAGAGTCTCTATTATGAGCAGGATTTGGGGGCGGCTCGGCAGATGGTGCTCGCCCACCTGCGTTTTGTCGTACATATCGCCCGTAGCTATTCCGGCTACGGCCTGGCTCAGGCTGACCTGATCCAGGAAGGCAACGTCGGCCTGATGAAGGCCGTGAAGCGCTTCAACCCGGAAATGGGTGTGCGTCTGGTCTCGTTCGCCGTGCACTGGATCAAGGCGGAAATCCACGAGTTCATCCTGCGTAACTGGCGCATTGTGAAAGTCGCGACCACCAAGGCCCAGCGCAAGTTGTTCTTCAACCTGCGCAGCCAGAAGAAACGTCTGGCGTGGCTGAACAACGAGGAAGTCCACCGTGTGGCGGAAAGCCTCGGCGTAGAGCCGCGGGAAGTGCGCGAAATGGAAAGTCGCCTGACCGGTCATGACATGGCTTTCGACCCGGCCGCAGAAGCGGACGACGACAGTGCTTTCCAGTCGCCGGCCAACTATCTGGAAGACCACCGGTACGACCCGGCCCGTCAACTGGAAGATGCCGACTGGAGCGACAACTCCAATCACAACCTGCACGAAGCGCTGGAAGTGCTGGACGACCGCAGCCGTGACATCCTCTATCAGCGCTGGTTGGCTGAAGAGAAAGCTACGCTGCACGACCTGGCGCAGAAGTACAACGTGTCGGCCGAGCGTATTCGTCAGCTTGAAAAGAGCGCGATGAACAAGCTCAAGTTGTCGATCGCTGCGTAACCTGCGCGCCCGGCAATAAAAAACGCCCCGATCATTGATCGGGGCGTTTTTGTTGGTGGCCGACTATTCCGACTCACCAACAATCTAATGTGGGAGCGGGCTTGCTCGCGATTGCGGTGCATCAGTCGACATCTATGCTGAATGACACACTGCAATCGCGAGCAAGCCCGCTCCCACATTGGTTTTGTGGTGTTACTGAGCCCAAGGCGCCCGGCGTGAATCGTTGAGCCCCAGCAGATAGCTATCACCACCAAGCTGACTCATCTGCTGCCGAATCCACCCAGCCCGCCGCGCGACGTAGTTGGTTGGATGACTCGCGCTCCACACCCTTGGGTTGGGTAGAACGGCAGCCAGCAAACTCGCTTGCTGGCGCGACAAAGAACGAGCGCCAACACCAAAGTGATGCCGAGCCGCCGCTTCCGCGCCGAACACGCCGTCATCCCACTCGACGCTGTTCAAGTAAACCTCAAGAATCCGCTGCTTGGGCCAGAGCACTTCGATCAACCCGGTAAACCAGGCTTCCAGCCCTTTGCGCAACCAGCTGCGCCCAGACCACAAAAACAGGTTCTTCGACACTTGCTGGCTCAATGTACTGGCGCCGCGCACCGAACCGCCCAGCTCGTTGTGGGCCAGTGCGGCCCGGATTGCACCCAGGTCAAAACCCCAATGCTCCGGGAATTTCTGATCTTCGCCAGCAATCACTGCGACTTTAAGGTCGTCAGAGATTTCATCCCAGGGTTTCCAGGTGCGTTGCAGGTCAATCGGCTCGCCGTCGAACCAGGATTCGATCTTGCGCTCGACCATCAGCGCCGTGCCCGGCGGTGGTACCACGCGAAAAACAAGCACCAGCAATACGCTACCACCCGCGAACCAGAGCAGGGCCTTCGTGAATCGTCGTAAAAATAAACGCAGCATAGAGATGGCTTGGCCGAACCCGTTGAGCGGGCCATTATACAGACCCTGCTGATCGAGTCTGACTGGAGTTCTTCATGCTGCGTGGCTTTCTGATGCTGGCCGCTTTCTTCGGCTTCACCGGTGTTGCCCTTGGCGCGTTTGCCGCCCATGGCCTGAAAAACCGGCTGACGCCTGAATACCTGGCGATCTTCCACACCGGCGTCACCTACCAGCTGGTGCACACCCTGGCGTTATTGGGTGTCGCGCTGCTGGCCACGCAGATTCCCGGGCGCTTGATCACCTGGGCCGGGGCGTCCTTTGCCATCGGCATTTTGCTGTTTTCCGGCAGCCTGTATGTGTTGACCCTGACCGGCGTCAGCAAGCTCGGAATCATCACACCCTTTGGCGGCCTTGCGTTTCTGGTGGGTTGGCTCTGCCTGGGCCTTGCCGCCTGGCGACTGACCTGACCCCGAATCGATCTTGACGTGACCTTGTAGGTACTGCCGAAGGCTGCGATCTTTTGATCTTAAAAGAGCAACATCAAAGGATCGCAGCCTTCGGCAGCTCCTGCAGGATCAGTAGAGCGCCGTGTGCGGGATCGTGTTTCAAGACGAATGGCTTGGGTCGCCAAGACTGATCGGGCTAGAATGCCTGCCCCTAAAAATGATGGCGGCATTCGGCATGCGCATTCAGTTGAACGGCGAATCCCTTGAACTGCCCGACGGTGAAACCGTTGCGGCCCTGCTGACCCGTCTGGAACTGACCGGACGCCGGGTGGCGGTCGAACTCAATCTGGATATCGTCCCGCGCAGCCAGCACGCAGAAACCACGCTGAACGACGGCGATTCCGTCGAAGTGGTGCACGCCATCGGCGGCGGCTAGTCGCCCGGCCCCTAAGGGCACAGAATTCTGCAAGAACCTCACCCCTACAGAGGATTTCCCATGAGCATCGTTCGTAGCGACAAGCCCTTCGTCCTGGCCGGTCGTACTTACCAGTCGCGTTTGCTGGTAGGCACCGGCAAGTACCGCGACATGGAAGAAACCCGCCTGGCCATCGAGGCCTCGGGTGCCGAGATCGTCACCTTCGCCGTGCGCCGGACCAACCTCGGCCAGAATGCGGGCGAACCGAACCTGCTCGAAGTCCTGTCGCCGGATCGCTACACCTTCCTGCCGAACACCGCTGGTTGCTTCGACGCTACCGAGGCCGTGCGCACCTGTCGTCTGGCCCGTGAGCTGCTTGGCGGTCACAACCTGGTGAAGCTGGAAGTGCTGGCGGACCAGAAAACCCTGTTCCCCAACGTGATCGAAACCCTCAAGGCCGCCGAAGTGCTGGTCAAGGAAGGCTTCGACGTGATGGTCTACACCAGCGATGACCCGATCATTGCCCGTCAACTGGCGGAAATCGGCGTTATCGCGGTCATGCCGCTGGCCGGTCTGATCGGCACAGGACTGGGGATCTGCAACCCGTACAACCTGCAGATCATCCTCGAAGAAGCCAAGATTCCGGTGTTGGTGGATGCCGGTGTCGGTACGGCTTCCGACGCCACCATCGCCATGGAGCTGGGTTGCGAAGCGGTGCTGATGAACTCGGCGATCGCCCATGCCCAGCAGCCGATCATGATGGCTGAAGCCATGAAACACGCCATCGTCGCGGGCCGCCTGGCCTACCTCGCCGGCCGCATGCCGAAAAAACTCTATGCCAGCGCCTCTTCGCCGCTGGATGGTCTGATCAAGTAAGAGCCATTGATGACTGAATCAAACGACACGCCTATCCAGACGGAAGAAGGCGACGAGCGCCAACACCGCCGCATCAAGAGTTTCGTGATGCGCGCCGGGCGCATGACCGAAGGCCAGCAGCGCGGCCTGGACCAGGGCACGCCGCTGTTTGTGCTGCCATTGGCTGACGCGCCGGTGGACTTCGACCAGGTGTTCGGTCGCTCGGCACCGCGCTCGCTGGAAATCGGTTTCGGCATGGGCCATTCGTTGCTGGAAATGGCTGCGGCCTCGCCAGAACAGGATTTCATTGGCGTGGAAGTGCATCGGCCGGGTGTCGGCGCGCTGCTCAATGGCGTGCTGACTCAAGGCCTGACCAACCTGCGCGTCTACGATTGCGACGCGATCGAAGTGCTCAACCGTTGCATCGCCGACAACAGCCTCGATCGCCTGATGCTGTTTTTCCCGGACCCATGGCACAAGAGCCGTCACCACAAGCGTCGCATCGTTCAGGCGTCGTTCGCTGAACTGGTGCGCAGCAAGTTGAAGGTCGGCGGTGTGCTGCACATGGCCACCGACTGGGAACCGTATGCCGAGTACATGCTGGAAGTGATGAACGTTGCGCCGGGTTATCGCAACCTGGCTGAAGACGGCAAGTGCGTTCCGCGCCCGGCTGAACGCCCGATCACCAAGTTCGAACGCCGTGGCGAACGTCTTGGGCATGGCGTGTGGGACCTGAAGTTCGAAAAACAGTCCTGAGCCCTACGCTATAAACCTGTAGGAGCCGGCTTGCTGGCGATGGAGTGTCAGACACATCGATGTTGACTGACACACCATCGCCAGCAACCCCGCTCCTACAGGTGTTTTGTGGTGTCCGGAAATCAGCGGCGGTCGGCTACTACGCCGATGAGCACCAACACCACCACCAACACCGGCGCCAGGCTGTAGTTGTTGAACTGGCTCAGGCCTTTGATGATCCACGGCGTGGCGTAGATCAGCGCGACGCCGCTGCCGACCATGCACAGCAGGGCCATCAGCGGGACGCGCAAGGCGCCAGCGATGCTGCCCAGACGCTGATCGACCCAGCCTTTGATGTCCGCGCCGAACAGCACCAGCAAACAGCCCACCAGCGCCAGCGAGATTTCCGACAGGTTGCTGCGGCTCCAGCGGGAGACGGTGGCGAGCAGGTCGAGTATCAAATCCATTCGTTTTCCCTTAAGGCTGAAATCAGCTCAGAAATTTTTGCAGCAAGTCATTGAGGAACAGTTGCCCGCGCTCGGTGGCCGCCAGGCGTGACGGTTCGACCTGCAACAAGCCGCTTTGTTCGGCCTCGAGACGGCGTTCGGCAAGACTATCCAGGCTCAGCCCGGTACGCTCCGGGTACAGTTTCGATTCCACGCCCTCGGTCAGGCGCAACGCATTCATCAGGAACTCGAACGGCAGTTCATCATTGGTCAGTGCCTTTTCGCCAGCCTTGAAACTTTTCGCCGGGTTCAGGTAGTCCTTCGGCAGGCGCGTCTTCCAGGTGCGCACGATGCGCCCGTCCGGGTGACTGAGCTTGCCGTGAGCGCCGGCGCCGATGCCGATGAAGTCGCCAAAACTCCAGTAGTTGAGGTTGTGCCGCGCCGGACGACCGGGCTGGGCATAAGCGGAGACTTCGTATTGCGCGTAACCGTGTTCGGCGAGCAGCGCCTGACCCGCTTCCTGAATATCCCACAGCATGTCGTCTTCCGGCAGCGTCGGCGGCTGGTTCCAGAACACTGTGTTCGGCTCCAGCGTCAGTTGATACCAGGACAAGTGGGTCGGTTTCAAGGCGATGGCCTGGCGCAAATCGCTCAGGGCATCGTCCAGCGATTGGTCGGGCAAACCGTGCATCAGGTCCAGGTTGAAGTTATCGAACCCGGCCTGACGGGCCATGCCGGCGGCCCTTACCGCTTCGTCACCGTTGTGAATCCGCCCCAGTGCCTTGAGTTTCTCTTCCTGGAAGCTCTGGATGCCGATCGACAAGCGATTGATGCCCAATGCGCGGTAAGCGACGAACTTCTCTTGCTCGAATGTCCCCGGATTGGCTTCCAGGGTGATTTCGATGTCACTGGCAAACGGAATGCGCTGCTCGACACCTTTGAGTAGGCGGCCCAAGGCTTCGGCGCTGAACAGGCTCGGCGTGCCGCCACCAAAGAAGATCGAGCTCAACTCACGACCGTAGACCGCGTGCAGGTCCTGATCGAGATCGGCCAGCAAGGCGTCGACGTATTCCTGCTCCGGCAGCACCGGGCTGGCGGTGTGGGAGTTGAAGTCGCAATAAGGGCATTTGCGCACACACCACGGGATGTGGATGTACAGCGCCAGGGGCGGCAGTGTTGGCAGCGCGGCCCGAGGCGATTGTGCGGCACCGCCGAAAATCAGCGGCGACGCGGATGATTCATGGGTCATATCAGGCCTAGACGCTGGCGCAGCAGATCCATTGCACGGGCACGGTGGCTGATGAGGTTCTTTTCGCTCGGGCTCAGCTCGGCGCTGGAGCAATCGCGTGACGGCACCCAGAACAGCGGGTCGTAACCAAAACCGTGTGCACCGCTGGCCTGGGTCAGGATGCGCCCGTGCCACAAGCCTTCGCAGAGGATCGGCAATGGATCGTCGGCGTGACGCACCAGTGCCAGCACACAGACGAACTGCGCGCCGCGCTCGGCTTCCGGCACGTCTTTCAAGGCATCAAGCAGTTTGGCGTTGTTCGCCGCATCGCCCTGGCCATCGGCATAACGAGCCGAGTAGATCCCCGGTGCACCACCCAGGAAGTCCACCGCCAGCCCGGAATCGTCGGCCAGTGCCGGCAGGCCGGAAATGCGCGCGGCATTGCGGGCCTTGAGGATGGCGTTCTCGACGAACGACAGGCCGGTTTCTTCAGGCTCGACGCTGCTGAACTCGCCGATCGAGCGCAGTTGCACCGAGCCGCCGAGCATCGCCTGGAGTTCCTTGAGTTTGCCGGCGTTGTGGCTGGCCAGTACGAGTTGCGTGAAGTTGATCATTGGCCAGGGAAGAGCTCTTGGTTGAAATTGATGGTGTTGATTTTGTCACCGGTCTGCACCTTGATGTCGAAGGTGCGGATTTCCTGCTGATCGACCGGGTATTGCGCGATGTAGTAGATCGCGCCTTGTTCGGTGATCTGTTTGAATTTGAGCGGCACACTCTGGCTGGTCAGGTCTTTCACCGTACCGCTCACTTGGGCCATCAGCGGCTTGCCATCCTTGAGCACCGAAATGTTGATCACGCCTTGGTTCTTGCTGCGGGTCAGTTCCGCGGCTTTGGCGATCTCGGGCGTCAGGAAGGTGGAGTTGAAGGTGTTGTAATGCACCGTCACATCGCCAAATTTTTCCTGACGGTCGCCTTTGATGACGTCGGCGGCCATGGCGGTGACGCTCAGGCAGGCAGTAAGTACGAACAGCGCTAAACGACCCATCATCGTTCTCCTCGAAATGTCGTGTTTCAGACCGCGACCTTGTGGTCTTGCAGCCCGGGGCTGCTGACGCGGTAAATACCAATCTCACCTAACAGATTAGGCCATAGCTTACTGGCCCACCCGTGCCTGTGCTGTTGATCCACGGCAAGCCGATCAATGACCTTGGCTTCACGTTCGCGACATAACGCTTCAAAGTCTTCGAAGGTGCAGAAGTGGATGTTCGGCGTGTTGTACCAGGTGTACGGCAGAAACTCGGACACCGGCATCCGGCCCTTGCTCGCCAGGTACCAGCGGCAGCGCCAGTGACCGAAGTTGGGGAAGGTGATGATGCACTGGCGACCGACCCGCAGCATTTCGTCGAGGATCTTGTCCGGGTAGTGCACGGCTTGCAGCGCCTGGGTCATGACCACGATGTCGAAACTGTTGCTGGCAAAGTTGCCCAGGCCCTTGTCCAGGTCCTGCTCGATGACGTTGATGCCCTTGGCCACGCACTCGGCGATGTTGTCCGGGTCGTTTTCCAGGCCGTAGCCGGTGACTTGCTTGTTGTCGCGCAGCCACGTCAGCAGCTCGCCGTCACCGCAACCGAGGTCGAGCACGCGGCTGCCGGCGGGGATCCATTCCTGGATGATTTCCAGATCAGCTCTCATGGCTTTCTCACAGCGTAATGCGGTTCATGTAATTGCCGAACGCCTGCAGGTAGCGCGGGATCGGAATCAGGAAGGCGTCGTGGCCTTGCGGAGCGTCGATCTCGAGGTAGCAAACGTCTTTCTTGGCCGCCATCAGTGCATCCACCAGTTCCCGCGAGCGGGCAGGGGAGAAGCGCCAGTCGGTGGTGAAGGACATCACGCAGAACTTGGCCGAGGCGCCGGCGAAGGTTTTCGCCAGGTCATCGTCGAAGTTAGCCGCCGGGTCGAAGTAGTCCAGCGCCTTGGTCATCAGCAGGTAGGTGTTGGCGTCGAAACGCCCGGAGAACTCTTCGCCCTGATAACGCAGATAGCTTTCGACCTGGAACTCGACGCTGTGGAAGTCGTAGTTGAGCTTCTCGCTCTTGAGGCCACGGCCGAATTTTTCGCCCATCGAGTCATCCGACAGGTAGGTGATGTGCCCGACCATCCGCGCCAGCATCAAGCCGCGCTTGGGGATCACGCCCGCCTCCTGGAACGAACCGCCGTGGAAGTCGGGGTCGGTGAGGATCGCCTGGCGCGCCACTTCGTTGAACGCAATGTTCTGCGCCGACAGCTTCGGTGCCGAGGCGATGGCCAGGCAGTGACGAATGCGATCGGGGTAGGTGATGCTCCACTGCATCGCCTGCATGCCACCGAGACTGCCGCCGATCACGGCGGCCCATTGGCTGATGCCGAGCAGGTCGGCGAGGCGCGCCTGGCTGTGCACCCAGTCTTCCACGGTCAGCACCGGAAAATCGGCGCCGAACGGCTTGCCGGTTTCCGGGTTGATGCTGCTCGGGCCGGTGGAGCCGTTGCAACCGCCGAGGTTGTTCAGGCTGACCACGAAGAACTTGTTGGTGTCGATCGGCTTGCCGGGGCCGATGCAGCTGTCCCACCAACCGGGCTTGCGGTCGTCGGGGCTGTGGAAACCGGCAGCGTGGTGGTGACCGGACAAGGCGTGGCAGATCAGCACGGCGTTGCTCGCCGTGGCGTTCAGCGTGCCGTAGGTTTCGTAGATCAGGTCATACGCTGGAAGCGAACGGCCGCAGGCCAAGGCCAGGGGTTCGCTGAAGTGCGCCACTTGCGGCGTCACCAGACCAACAGAATCGGGGGGAAAGGCAGTTGGCATCGACCCTGCTCTCGTTGAAATGAGGCGTAAGTCTAAAGACCGGTGGGGTTAGCGGCAAGCAAAGGCCGGGCCTGATTTCATTCAGTCAGACCGCGTCATCGTTCTTCGCGAGCAAGCCCGCTCCTGCATTGGAATGCGTACCCCTGTGGGAGCGGGCTTGCTCGCGAAGGCAGCGCCTCGGTCAACCGCCGGGCGCTGAAGGCCGGGTCAGATCAGCAAGCGCAGGATTTCCGGCATCATCGTCATCGCGGCGAGGTTGTTGATCACCAGCATGTCGATCAGCTTCAACACCATGAATGCCAGGATTGGCGAGATATCCAGGCCACCAAGGTTGGGCAGGATCTTGCGGAACGGTGCCAGGGCTGGTTCACAGATCTGGTTCACCAGCTCGGCGCCAGGGTTGTGGCTGCCCGGTGCGACCCAAGACAGGATCACGCTGATGATCAGTGCGAAGAAGAAAATCTTCAGGAACAACGCGGTCACGCCGATCAGCGACCAGATCAGCAGTTGCAGCGGGTTGCCGGTGGTGCCGTAGGTCAGCAGCAGGGTGAGGGCCATGAGCGCCAGCTGCACGAGGATCGCCAGCACCAGCGAGGACATGTCCAGGCCGAACATGCTCGGGATGATCCGGCGCAGCGGCTTGAGCAGCGGCTGAGTTGCCTTGACGGCGAACTGGCACAGCGGGTTGTAGAAGTTCGCGCGCACCAGTTGCAGCACGAAACGCAGCAGCACGATCAGCAGGTACAGGCTGCCGAGGGTTTGCAGCACGTAGACCGCTGCAGTGTTCAATCCAATCATGTAAGGCTCCTTATTGACCCAATTGTTCGGCCATCTCGGCCGAGCGGTGCGCAGCGGCGCCGAGTGCTTTTTCTACCAGAGCTTCGAAGCCACCCGCCTGGAACGATTTGATTGCAGCTTCTGTGGTGCCCGCAGGCGAAGTCACGCGGCGACGCAATTCAGCGGCGTCGACATCGCTGGCAACTGCCATGTGCGCGGCGCCCAGCGCTGTTTGCAAGGTCAGTTGCGCGGCGATGTCCGCCGGCAGGCCCAGCTTCACGCCAGCGGCGGTCATGGCTTCGATCAGCAGGAAGAAATACGCAGGGCCCGAGCCGGACACGGCGGTGACGGCATCCAGTTGCTGTTCTTCGTTCAACCACAAGGCGATGCCGACGGCTGACAGCAGCTCCTGGGCCTGTTGCCGTTGTTCTGCGGTGACTTCGGCGGTGGCGAACAAACCGCTCACGCCCTGACGCAGCAGCGCCGGAGTGTTAGGCATGCAGCGCACGATCGGTTGGGCGCCGAGCCAGTTGTTCATGCTGGCGCAGGTGATGCCGGCAGCGATGGACACCACCAGTTGATTCGGTTTCAAGCTTGGGCGAATCGCTTCGCACACGGCTTTCATCGCCTGGGGTTTGACCGCCAGCACGACCACGTCCGCGCCTTGAATGGCCTCGGCGTTGTCTGCGAATACGTCGATGCCGTGTTCGGCGTTCACTTTGGCGCGGGTTTCAGCGCCCGGATCGCTGGCGCGGATCTGTGCGGCGTCCAGACCTTTGGCGCGCAGGCCGCCGATCAGGCTGGCGGCCATGTTGCCGGCACCGATAAAGGCAATACGAGTCTTGCTCATGTCAGGTCCTTATAAAGAGAGGAGTCAGCCATTGTTCAAGGCTGACCATGCACTTGTTGAGAGCCGCGAGCACCAAACAGGGCCGTACCAATGCGGACCCAGGTGGCGCCCATGGCGATGGCCGACTCGAGGTCGTGGCTCATGCCCATGGAAAGTGTGTCTAGCGGCAGGTTCAGGCTGGCTTGCAGGCTTTGCACGGCAGCAAAAGCGGCGTCCTGGGCTGCGCGATCTTCAGTTGGCTCGGGAATGGCCATCAACCCGCGCAACTTGAGGCGCGGCAGTTCGCTGATGGCGTGGGCCAGGGCGGGCAGGTCGGCCGGGGTGCAGCCGGACTTGCTGGCTTCACCGCTGACGTTGACCTGGATGCAGATGTTCAGTGGCGGCAGATCGGCAGGACGTTGTTCGGACAGGCGTTGTGCGATTTTCAAACGATCCACGGAGTGCACCCAGGCGAAGTGCTCGGCGATAGCGCGAGTCTTGTTCGACTGAATGGGGCCGATGAAGTGCCAGATCAAGGGCAGGTCGGTCAATTCGAGCTGTTTGCCCAAGGCCTCCTGCAGATAGTTCTCGCCAAAGTCGCGCAGGCCGGCGGCGTAGGCTTCGCGCACGGCGTCAGCGGGCTTGGTCTTGCTCACGGCCAAAAGCTGGACGCTGTCTCCGTCACGGTGGGCGGCAAGGGCGGCAGCCCGGATGCGTGAACTAACCAGGGCAATGTTGTCTGCTATCGTGGACATTCAAGAGGCGCCAGCGGGTCTGAGGTTGGCGGCATTCTACTGGAATTGAGGAGTGCTATGGATATCACTGAGCTGCTGGCGTTCAGCGCCAAACAAGGAGCCTCCGACTTGCACCTGTCGGCAGGCCTGCCACCGATGATTCGCGTCGACGGCGATGTGCGGCGCATCAACCTGCCCGCTCTGGACCACAAGGAGGTGCATGAGCTGATCTACGACATCATGAACGACCTCCAGCGGGTGGACTTCGAGAAGCACCTTGAAACCGACTTTTCCTTCGAAGTCCCCGGCGTGGCGCGCTTTCGGGTCAACGCCTTCAACCAGAACCGTGGTGCTGGCGCCGTATTCCGGACCATTCCGTCCAAGGTCCTGAGCATGGACGACCTGGGCATGGGGGACGTGTTTCGCAAGATTACCGAAGCGCCCCGCGGTCTGGTGCTGGTGACCGGTCCGACCGGTTCCGGCAAGTCCACCACTCTGGCGGCAATGATCGACCACCTGAACAACAATCGCCATCACCACATTCTGACCATCGAAGATCCGATCGAATTCGTCCACGAATCGCGCAAATGCCTGATCAATCAGCGCGAAGTCCATCGCGATACCCGCAGTTTCGCCACCGCCTTGCGGTCGGCCCTTCGGGAAGACCCGGATGTGATTCTGGTGGGGGAGATGCGGGATCTGGAGACCATTCGTCTGGCGCTGACCGCTGCCGAGACCGGTCACCTGGTGTTCGGCACGCTGCACACCACGTCGGCGGCGAAAACCATCGACCGGGTGGTGGATGTGTTTCCGGGGGATGAGAAGTCGATGGTGCGTTCTATGCTGTCCGAATCATTGCTGGCGGTGGTTTCGCAAACGTTGGTGAAGAAGATCGGCGGTGGGCGCATCGCGGCGCACGAGATCATGCTGGGGACATCGGCGATCCGTAACCTGATTCGCGAAGACAAGGTCGCGCAGATGTATTCATCGATTCAGACTGGCGGGAATCTGGGGATGCAGACGCTGGATATGTGCTTGAAGGATCTGGTGACCAAAGGCTTGATCAGTCGCGAGCATGCGCGGGAGAAGGCACGGTCGCCGGATAATTTCTGAGACTCAAAAGCAAAAGATCGCAGCCTGCGGCAGCTCCTGCAGGGGAACGCGATTCCCGGTGTAGGAGCTGCCGCAGGCTGCGATCTTTTGATCTTGCTTCAAATCAGCGCTGAACGACCTGCAGAGTGTTTTTCTCTTTCGGCAGAACCCGCTTGGCAACCACGTAGTGGCTTTCCCAGTATGGTTTCTTCAAGGTGTCGATGGTCACCGACTTGCCACGGCGTGGTGCGTGGATGAAGCGGTCGTTGCCCAGGTAGATGGCAACGTGATTGACCCGGCGGCTCTTGATGTTGAAGAAAATCAGGTCGCCCGGCTTCAGGTCGTTGCGATCGACTTTCTCGCCATGACCGCTGGCCATGGCATTCGAGGTGCGCGGCAGGTCGAACGTGGCGTCGTTGAACGCGTATTTCACCAGGCCGCTGCAATCGAACCCTTTGCTTGGGCTGCTGCCGCCCCAACGGTAAGGTGTACCGAGGACGTTCACGGCGCGGCTCAGCACGTTGCTGCTTTCCTTGCTCGCCATCGGCGGTACAAGGTTGCTTTTGCTGGCCAGCTGCGGGGCGCGTTTTACGGCTTGTTTGTTTTTGCTCGAAGGAGCAGAAACATGGGATTTGGGGGTGTAACCATTAACGTTAGGAAGACGTTGCTCACGATTGGTGGCGTGGGCGGCCAGTGGCATCAAAAGGCAAATGGTTAGCCATGTCTTGAAAAATGGACGCATTAGGCAGGGCTCATATAGGTTAGCGCGCAACTTTATAACAGCTTTTTTGAGCCTTCCGAGGCCGTTGGTCGATTCAAACGGAGGGCAACGGAACCAAATAAGCGTTTAAATGGACGCAATTGTCGGACAGAACTCAGTTGTTACAAGGGTTTGACGGCAGACAAGGTAGCACCTGCCATACGTCGGCTACTCGTAAAAAAGTCACAAAGATTTAAAGAATATTTATCTATCGTGTGAATTGAGGTCATCCATGAACACCTATCAACACCCCGTTCAGCATCAGGACACCCACAGCAAAGTGATCGGTTACCTGCTGTGGATTTTCGGTTTTACCGGAGCGCACCGCTTCTATTACGGCAAGCCGGTGACCGGGACGATCTGGTTCTTCACCTTTGGTTTGCTGGGCATTGGCTGGCTGATCGACCTCTTCCTGATCCCGGCCATGGACCGTGAAGCGGACCTGCGTTTCACCGCCGGGCCGATCGAGTACAACGTTGCGTGGATTCTGCTGACGTTTCTGGGCGTGTTCGGCGTACACCGGATGTATCAGGGGAAGTGGATCAGCGGGTTGCTGTACCTGGTGACGGGCGGGTTGTTCTTTCTGGGGGTCTTGTACGACTTCTGGACGTTGAATGATCAGGTTTCGGTGCGCAACGCTCAGAATCGCGGCACCTTCCAGTAAGTCATCGCGAGCAAGCCCGCTCCCACATATGATCTCCGGTGAACGCAAATGCTGTGTACACCCCAGAACTAATGTGGGAGCGGGCTTGCTCGCGAATGCAGGCGACGCGGTGTTACGCCTGGTGGCTGATCCGCCCATCCACCAGGGTGTAACGCACCACACCCGGCAGGGTATGCCCAATGAACGGGCAGTTCTCGCCCTTGGACAGCCACGTCTCACCGGCCACGGTCGAAGCCGCAGGGTCGAACAGCACGATATCCGCCGCTCCACCCACTGCCAGTTTCCCCGCCGGCAAGCGCAAGGCTTCGGCAGGTCCGGCACTCAAGCGCGCCAGCAACGTCGGCAGATCCAGCAAACCATCCTCCACCAGCGTCATCGCCAGCGGCAACAGCAGTTCGACACTGCTGATCCCCGGCTCGGTCGCACCGAACGGTGCCAGTTTGGCGTCCCGCTCATGTGGCTGGTGATGGCTGGAAATAGCCGAAACCACCCCCGACTTCACCGCTTCACGCAAGCCATCGCGGTCGGCGCGGGTGCGCAATGGCGGCTGCACGTGATAGAGGCTGCTGAAGTCGATCAGCGCTTCGTCGGTCAGTATCAGCTGATACAACGCGACATCAGCCGTCACCGGCAACCCACGGGCCTGAGCCTGAGCAATCAGAGCCACGCCGCGAGCGCTGGTCAGCTGGCTGAAGTGCGCGCGCACGCCACTTTGCTCGACCAGCAGCAGATCCCGGGCCAATGCCACGGTTTCGGCGGTCTCCGGAATGCCCGGCAGACCGAGGAAACTGGCGGTCGGGCCTTCATGCGCCAGGCCACCTTCGGCCAGATCATGGTCCTGGGAGTTGAAAATCACCGTCAGGTCGAAGGTCGCCGCGTACTCCAGCGCACGGCACAGCGTGCGGGTGTTGCGGAAGCTTTCCAGACCGTTGCCGAAGGCCACGCAACCGGCATCGCGCAAGGCAACGAGCTCGGCCAGTTGCTCACCGTCCAGACCTTTGCTCAGCGCGCCAATCGGGAACACCTTGGTGTTGCCGGCCTCCCGGGCACGGTCGAGGATCAGTTCGGCCACGGCCGAGGTGTCCAGCACCGGTTTGGTTTTCGGCGGGCAGCACAGGCTGGTCACGCCACCGGCCGCGGCCGCGCGGGTTTCGCTGACGATCGAACCTTTGCGGCTGTAACCCGGCTCGCGCAGGGCGACGTTCAGGTCAACCAGGCCAGGGGCGGCGACCAGGCCTTGGGCGTCGAGGGTGTCGACGGCGACGAAACCGGCCGGTGCGGCGCCAATGGCGACGATCTTGCAGGCTTCGATGTGGATATCAGTCACTTGATCCAGCCCGCTGACTGGATCGATTACGCGGGCGCCGAGAATGCTGAGCTTCACTGAACGTTCTCCTGCTCGAATTGGCGCTGGGCAGTCTGCCCGCTCATGGCCATGGACAGCACGGCCATACGAATCGCGATGCCGTAGGTTACCTGGTTGAGAATCACCGAATGCGGACCATCGGCCACCGCCGATTCAATCTCAACGCCCCGGTTGATCGGCCCTGGGTGCATGACGATGCAATCCGGTTTGGCCCCGGCCAGGCGTGCGGTGGTCAGGCCGAACAGGCGGTAGAACTCGCCTTCGCTCGGCAGCAGGCCGCCGGTCATGCGTTCGCGTTGCAGGCGCAACATGATCACCACGTCGACGTCTTTCAGGCCTTCGGTCATGTCGGTGTAGACCTTCACGCCGTATTGCTCGATGCCGATCGGCAGCAGGGTTTTCGGCGCGATGACGCGGATGTCCGGGCAGCCGAGGGTTTTCAGCGCCAGCATGTTCGAGCGCGCGACCCGCGAGTGCAGGATGTCGCCGACGATGGCCACGGAAAGGTTTTCGAAACCGCCCTTGTGCCGACGGATCGTCAGCATGTCGAGCATGCCTTGGGTCGGGTGGGCGTGACGGCCATCGCCGCCGTTGATGATCGCCACTTGCGGGCACACGTGTTCGGCGATGAAGTGCGCGGCGCCGGAATCACCGTGACGCACGACGAACATGTCGGCGGCCATGGCTTCCAGGTTGCGCAGGGTGTCGAGCAGGGTTTCGCCCTTGCTCGCCGACGAGGTGGACACGTTCAACGTGATCACGTCCGCCGACAGCCGCTGGGCCGCCAGTTCAAAGGTGGTGCGGGTGCGGGTGGAGTTCTCGAAGAACACGTTGCACACGGTCTTGCCGCGCAGCAACGGGACTTTCTTCACGGCCCGGGCGCCGACTTCGAGGAACGAGTCGGCGGTGTCGAGGATTTCCGTCAGCAGCTCGCGGCGCAAACCGTCGAGCGAGAGGAAGTGGCGCAGCTGGCCCTGATCATTGAGCTGCAGCGGGCGCTTGGTTTCTAGAGGCGTCATCGCGAGGGGGACTCTCAATAGGGCGAATTAAAGGGCGAGGTCTTGCAGTTCGAGCTTGAGTTCCGGGCCGGACAGTTTCACGCGTTCGTGAGCGGCGAGAGCCAGCGTCGCACCGACGACGTTCGGGCGGATCGGCAGTTCGCCGGCGTCCAGGTCCAGCAGGCACACCAGCGTCACGCTGGCCGGGCGGCCGTAGTCGAAGAGTTCGTTCATCGCAGCGCGGATGGTGCGGCCGCTCATCAGTACGTCGTCGATCAGCACCAGGTCCTGGCCTTCGATCTCGAACGGCAGCGCCGAGGGGCGCACTTGCGGGTGCAGGCCGTTCTGGCTGAAATCGTCGCGGTAGAAGGACACGTCCAGCGTGCCGAGCGGCGCATCGCTGCCCAGTTCCTCGAGCAATGCCTGGGCGACCCAGACGCCACCGGTACGAATACCGATGTACCGCGGTTCGCTGATGCCACGGTGTTCCAGATATGCCTTGAGACGGATCGCCATCTGGCTGATCAGTTCGGCGGGATTGGGCAGGCTCATGGTTGCTCCTTCTTGGGCCCGAGCCGGGTGGTGCTGGAGGTGGCTCGGGTTGTCGCTATAGAAGAGTCGCTTGTTACGGCTCTTCAGGATTCGAACAGTGCGGTGTTTTCGTCGAGCCAGCCTTGCAGCAGCAGGGCGGCGGCGATGGCGTCGACCGGGTTGTCGCGGTAACTGCCTTTTTGCCCGCCACGATCACGCCGCTCGCCCTTGGCTTCGAAAGTGGTCAGGCGTTCATCGTGGGTATAGAAGGGCAGGTTGTAGCGGCCGTTGAGGCGTCGGGCGAACTTTTCGGCGCGCAGGCACATGTCGCTCGGCGTGCCGTCCATGTTCAGCGGCAGGCCGACGACGACCGCGTCAGGTTTCCACTCTTTAATGAGGGCTTCGACCTGGTTCCAGTCGGGCACACCGTTTTGTGCCTTCAAGGTGCACAGCTCGCGGGCCTGGCCGGTAATCACCTGGCCGACTGCCACGCCGATCTGTTTGGTGCCGTAGTCGAACCCCAGGATCAGGCGCAGGGCCATCAGGCGTGCCCCGCTTGGCTGGTGAGCAGGCTGAGGTTGACGCCGAGGTGTTTGGCCGCCGCTTCGAGGCGCAGTTCGCTGCTGGTGTTGAACAGGATATCGGCGTCGAACGGGCAGGTGAGCCAGGCGTTCTGCGCCAGTTCGGCCTCAAGCTGCCCGGCTTCCCAGCCGGCATAACCCAGGGTGATCACACTCTTGGCCGGGCCCACGCCATCGGCGATGGCGAACAGCACATCCTGGGACGTGGAGAGGGACAGGTCGCCTTCCAGATCAACGGTCGCCTGAAACTTCTTGCCCGACGGATGCAGGACAAAACCGCGATCAGTCTGCACCGGCCCCCCGATGAAAATCGGCACATGCTGGCAGAGCAGCGGTGGTTCGATATCGGGGCGCAATTGCTCGAGGATATCGGCCAGGTTGAGGTCTTGCGGACGGTTGACCACCAGCCCCATGGCACCATTGGCCGTGTGCTCGACGATGTAGGTCAAGGTGTGCGCAAAGTTCGGGTCGGCCATGTGAGGCATGGCGATCAGGAAATGATGCTTGAGGTAGCTGGGGCTGACGTTCTTCATGAGCGCTAGTGTGGCGTTGGAGGGGCGAACTGACAAGCTGGGGAATCAATGTTTGCTTGAGATTGATCGATGGCTTGCAGGATCAAACAGAGGCAATACAGTCCTGTAGGAGCCGGCTTGCTGGCGATGGCGCCCCTGAGATAGCTATCGCCAGCAAGCCGGCTCCTACAGGTCTTGTGCCTGTCAGTTGCTGGAGAGCCTATCCCCGCGCGCAAACTTCCACGTCCTGATGATCTCCAGTCGGTCGATGTCGGACAAATCCCCGGTAAACGGCGAAAAAGGCGCCGCCAGCCTTACGATCCGCTGTGCTGCCTGATCCAGCAGCGGTTGCCCGGACGACTCCAGCACCAGCACTTCATACAGCGAACCGTCGCGGTTGATCGAAACCATCAAGCGCAAATTGCCGTAGATCTGCTTGCGCCGCGCTTCGTCGGGGTAATTGAGGTTGCCGATGCGCTCGACCTTCTTGCGCCATTCGTCCTTGTACCAGGCGCCCTTGTCTCTCATGGTCGAGGCGGCGCTCAGGCGGTGGATACGCGGGCGCTTGGCGTACAACTGTTGTTCGTTGGCCAGTTCCGCTTCCAGGCTGGCGATGTCGCTGGACAGCTGTTCACTGTCGAACGTGGGCGCCGCGACAGCGGGTTTGGTCACGGGCTTGGGTTCTTCGGTCTTGGCCGCGGCTTTTTTCGGTTTCGGTGCGACAGTGGTCACGGCAGCCTTGGGCGGCGCCTGCACTTCAGGCTTGGCCGCCGGCGGAGGCGTGACTTTCTGCACCTTGTTGTCCTGGAACGGCGCGACCTCGGTGGTCTTGGGAATCGCCTTTTTATCCAGGGTGCCGCTGCCTTCCTGATTTTCCTGGGCGAGGAAATCGGCCTTCGTTGGCTTCTTTTCGCTTTTGAAGGTGGCGAGGGTGATTTCCAGGGTTTTGCTGATTTGCTTGGGTTCGACCATCGTGAAGCCGACGCCCAACAGCAAGGCCAAGTGGATCAGCGCCGCGAGAAACAGGGTAAATCCGAGGCGATCGGCCGGGCGCACGCCACGGTGGGCGAGTTCTGCGGGCAGATCGGACGGAAGTGTCATGACAAGAAAACCAACATCGCGTTTTTCACAGGCCGCGCATGATAACGCAATGTTGGTCGTACCTTGGCTGTTCTATATCAACGAGCCTTGAGCTTCTGATCGATGGCATCCATCAGCATCCCGCCGATGTCCGTGCCGAACGCATTATCAATCTCGCGAATGCAGGTCGGGCTGGTGACGTTGATTTCCGTCAGGTGCTCGCCAATCACGTCCAGGCCTACGAACAGCAAGCCTTTCTCGCGCAGGGTCGGGCCGACTTGCGCGGCGATCCAGCGGTCTTTCTCGGTCAGCGGACGGGCTTCGCCACGACCACCGGCCGCGAGGTTGCCACGGGTTTCGCCGGCCGCCGGAATCCGCGCCAGGCAATAATCCACTGGCTCGCCGTCGATCATCAGGATGCGCTTGTCGCCATCGATGATCGCCGGCAGGTAACCCTGGATCATGATCTGCTGCTTGCCGTGCAAGGTCAGGGTTTCGAGAATCACCGACAGGTTCGGGTGGCCGGCGGTGTGACGGAAGATCGAAGAGCCGCCCATGCCGTCCAGCGGCTTGAGGATCACGTCGCCGTGATGATCGGCGAACTCGCGCAACACGTCCGGGCGACGGCTGACGATGGTCGGCGGCGTGCACTGCGGGAACAGCGTGGCGAACAGTTTCTCGTTGCAGTCACGCAGGCTCTGCGGCTTGTTGACCACCAGCACGCCGGCGCGCTCAGCCTGCTCCAGCAGGTAAGTGGAGTAGACGAATTCCATGTCGAAAGGCGGATCCTTGCGCATCAGGATCACGTCCAGATCGCTCAGCAGCGCGTCGGTCTCGGCTTCGAGTTCGAACCATTTTTCCGGGTTGGCGAAGACTTTCAGCGGCCGCATCCGCGCGCGCGCTTCACCTTCGGCCTGATACAAATCGCCCTGTTCCATATAGAACAGTTCCCAGCCGCGCTTCTGTGCGGCCAGCAGCATGGCCAGCGAGCTATCCTTTTTATAGGAGATGCTGGCGATAGGATCCATGACAATCCCGACGCGAACGCTCATGGGTTTTTCCTCGAAATTTGGAGAGATTATGCAGGAGCGAGCTTGCTCGCGATGGACTTCAAGGCATCGCGGTTATCCAGCGAATACGCGTCACCGTTGACGACCATCGCGAGCGGGCCTGGCTCCTGCAAGGGACCGTATAAAAGTGGCGTCAGAGTGGCGCCGAGTGTGTTCCCGGTCAAGGAAAAACCACCGCGCCAGTCCCCCGATAGATTGCATTTGGAGACTGTGCTAAAAAGGCTGCCATATCGTTCTGGCCCTTAAACATCAAGGGTTTCGAGCCTCCGGTTATCGCAAACGGACAATTTGATTCGCAAAGGCGACGGTAGAGCATTTATGGACCAGCATTCCAGCGCCTTGAAGGTCATGGTGATCGACGATTCGAAGACGATTCGCCGCACCGCCGAAACGCTGCTGAAGAACGTGGGGTGTGAGGTCATCACGGCCATCGACGGTTTCGATGCCCTGGCCAAGATTGCCGACAATCATCCCGGCATCATTTTCGTCGACATCATGATGCCGCGTCTGGATGGCTATCAGACCTGCGCCTTGATCAAGAACAACAGTGCGTTCAAGTCCACGCCGGTGATCATGCTGTCGTCCAAGGACGGGCTGTTCGACAAGGCCAAGGGGCGCATCGTCGGTTCCGACCAGTTTTTGACCAAACCTTTCAGCAAGGAAGAACTGCTGAACGCGATCCAGGCCCATGTACCGGGCTTCGCCGCCGTTCTGCCGCAGTAGGACACGCACAGTGACGCTCGGCCAGCGGGCCCGGCGTCGACAAGAAGAATGGGGAAAACCATGGCACGAATTCTGATCGTCGATGATTCGCCGACTGAAATGTACAAACTGACCGGCATGCTGGAAAAGCACGGTCATGAAGTATTGAAAGCCGAAAACGGTGCCGACGGCGTGGCGCTCGCCCGCCAGGAAAAACCCGACGCCGTGCTGATGGACATCGTCATGCCTGGCCTCAACGGTTTCCAGGCGACCCGCCAGCTGACCAAAGACCCGGAAACCGGGCACATCCCGGTGATCATCATCACCACCAAGGATCAGGAAACCGACAAGGTCTGGGGCACGCGCCAGGGCGCGAAGGATTACCTGACCAAACCGGTCGACGAAGAGACCCTGATCAAAACCTTGAACAACGTGCTGGCCGGTTGATCGTCCTGCCATGACCGAGTCGCTGACGGCTTTCGAACTGCTGCTGCAGATCGACCAGCGCTGTCGCCTGCTGGCGGCGGATCTGCCCTCCCAGCCGACCCGGCAGCATGGCTGGAGCGGCATCGGTTTTCGCCTGGGCGAGCACTGGTACGTCGCCCCCATGGGCGAGGTCAGCGAAGTCCTGCACGAACCGCGGTTCACGCAGCTGCCGGGGGTCAAACCCTGGGTCAAGGGTGTGGCCAACCTGCGCGGGCGCTTGCTGCCGATGATGGATTTGTGCGCCTTCTTTTCAGATAAAGAGCTTGCTCACGAGTTGTCGGCGGTGCGCAAACAGCGGCGGGTGCTGGTGGTGGAGCATAACGACGTGTTTGCCGGGTTGATGGTCGATGAAGTTTTCGGCCTTCAGCACTTTGCCCAGGACAGCCTGGAACCGGCAGAGGCGTTGAGTGGCCCGATTGCACCGTTCATCAAAGGCCGGTTTCGGCGTGAGCAGAGTTGGCAGGTGTTCAGCCCGTTTGCGTTGGCGCAGTCACAAAGCTTTATGCACGTAGCGCTGTAGCTGGTTCGACACCAACCGAATGTGGGAGCGGGCTTGCTCGCGATAGCGGTGGGTCAGTCAGCATCAATGTTGAATGAATGACCGCATTCGCGAGCAAGCCCGCTCCCGCAAGGGATTATGGTGGGTTCTAAAGGTGCGATAACAGGCGAGGACCGATGATAAAAGCAAAAACAGGCAAGCCAGAAGGGTCGCGCAGCCGGTCGCAGATCATCGCGCTGTTCATCGCGTTGATTGTTTTCATCATGCTGCTGTTCGCCAACTTCGCTTACCTCAACACTCAAGCCACGTACGATAAACAGTACATCGGCCACGCCGGCGAGCTGCGCGTGCTGTCCCAGCGTATTGCCAAGAACGCCACCGAAGCCGCCGCCGGCAAGGCTGCCGCGTTCAAGTTGCTCAGCGATGCGCGCAACGATTTCGCCCAGCGCTGGGGCTATCTGAAGAAAGGCGACCCTTCCACCGGCCTGCCGCCAGCCCCGGCCACCGTGCGCCCGGAAATGCGCGCCGTGCAGATGGACTGGGAACGCCTGCTGAAAAACACCGACGCCATCCTCTCCAGTGAACAGACGGTGTTGTCGCTGCATCAAGTCGCTGCCACCCTCGCTGAAACCGTGCCGCAATTGCAGGTCGAGTACGAAAAAGTCGTCGAAATCCTTCTGCAACGAGGGGCGCCGGCCGCTCAGGTCGCGATGGCCCAGCGTCAGTCGCTGTTGGCCGAGCGGATTCTCGGCGCAGTCAACACCGTGCTGTCCGGTGACGAAAGTTCGCAACAGGCCGCCGACGCTTTTGGTCGCGACGCTGCGCGTTTCGGCCAGGTGCTCACAGGCATGCTGCAGGGCAATCCGGCGCTGAAAGTCAGCCAGGTCGAAGACCACGATGCCCGCGCCCGGTTGGTCGAGATTTCCGAGCTGTTCGAATTCGTCTCCGGTTCGGTGGATGAAATCCTCGAAACCTCACCGGAGCTGTTCAAGGTCCGCGAATCGGCGACCAACATTTTTAGCTTGTCGCAAACCCTGCTCGATGAAGCCTCGCACCTGGCCACTGGGTTCGAAAACCTCGCGGGCGGGCGCGATACGGACACCATTGGCGGCTACGTGCTGGGGCTGGCGGCGCTGATGTCGATCATCCTGATTGGCCTGGTGATGGTTCGCGAAACCAATCGCCAGTTGCGCGAGACCGCTGAAAAGAACGAGCGCAACCAGAACGCGATCATGCGCCTGCTCGATGAAATCGAAGACCTGGCGGACGGCGACCTGACCGTGACGGCGTCGGTAACCGAAGACTTCACCGGGACCATCGCCGATTCGATCAACTATTCCGTGGATCAACTGCGCGATCTGGTAGCCACGATCAACCTCACCGCCGGCCAGGTCGCCGCCGCCGTGCAGGAAACACAAGCCACCGCCATGCACCTGGCGCAGGCCTCGGAACATCAGGCGCAGCAGATCAGCGAAGCCTCCACCGCGATCAACGACATGGCGCAGTCCATCGATCAGGTCTCGGCCAACGCCGCCGAATCTTCGGCAGTCGCCGAGCGCTCCGTGGAAATCGCCAACAAGGGCAATGAAGTGGTGCACAACACCATCCACGGCATGGACAATATCCGCGAGCAGATTCAGGACACCGCCAAACGCATCAAGCGCCTGGGTGAGTCTTCGCAGGAAATCGGCGACATTGTCAGCCTTATTGATGACATTGCCGACCAGACCAACATCCTCGCGCTCAACGCGGCAATCCAGGCTTCCATGGCCGGTGACGCCGGGCGCGGTTTTGCGGTGGTGGCCGACGAGGTGCAACGGCTGGCAGAACGCTCGTCCGCCGCGACCCGGCAGATCGAAACCCTGGTGCGGGCGATTCAGGCCGACACCAACGAAGCGGTCATTTCCATGGAGCAGACCACCACCGAGGTCGTGCGTGGCGCGCGTCTGGCGCAGGATGCCGGTGTGGCCCTGGAAGAAATCGAAGGCGTATCGAAAACCCTCGCGGCGCTGATCCAGAGCATCTCCAACGCCGCCCAGCAACAGACGTCTTCGGCCGGGCAGATTTCCCTGACGATGAACGTGATCCAGCAGATCACCACGCAAACGTCGTCCGGCTCCACGGCCACTGCCGAGAGCATCGGCAACCTGGCGAAGATGGCCAGCCAGTTGCGGCGCTCGGTGTCCGGTTTCACCTTGCCGGCCGCCAAGGCGCAAACTGTAGATAAAGTGTGAAGTGCCCACGGGCG
Source organism: Pseudomonas sp. SJZ080 (assembly GCF_007828295.1). Taxonomy (NCBI): domain Bacteria; kingdom Pseudomonadati; phylum Pseudomonadota; class Gammaproteobacteria; order Pseudomonadales; family Pseudomonadaceae; genus Pseudomonas; species Pseudomonas sp. SJZ080. The sequence continues at coordinate 133,196 of NZ_VIUK01000011.1, read as the reverse complement.
TTCGAACGATGAACGGAGCAGTTATGGGTGATCGGCACGACTATGTGGCCCTGGAGTGGGTCAAAGGCGAGATTGCCGAAACGCTGAAAGTGGCTCACCAGGCGATTGAAACGTTGCTTGATGACCCTCAGGCAACGCACGCCCTCAGTGAATGCCTGGCGTGCATCCATCAGGTTCACGGCAGTTTGCAGATGGTCGAGTTTTACGGCGCGGCACTGCTCGCCGAAGAAATGGAGCAACTGACCGCCGCCTTGCAGCAAAACCGCGTCATTCATCGCGACGAGGCCATTCACCTGTTGCTGCAAGCGATCGGTCAGCTGCCGATCTATCTCGACCGCGTGCAAGGCGCGCGCCGCGACCTGCCGCTGGTGGTGCTGCCGTTGATCAACGATCTGCGCAGCGCCCGTGGCGAAAGCCTGTTGTCGGAAACCAGCCTGTTCACCCCGCAATTGCCGGACCTGCCACCGCTCAATGAAGAATCACTGGCGCTGCTGGAACCGGCGGACCTGCCGAATGTGCTGCGCAAATTGCGCCAGATGTTGCAGATGGCCCTGCTCGGATTGCTGCGCGAACAGGATGACGACACCCACCTCGGTTACCTGGCCAAGGTGTTTTCACGCCTCGAAGGGCTGTGTGGCAACGCGCCCCTGAGCCCGTTGTGGCAAGTCGCTTCGGCGCTGGTCGAAGGCATGCGCGGCGGCTCGATCGCCAACAGCCCGGCCCTGCGCAGCTTGTTCAAGGACGCCGACAAAGAGCTCAAGCGCCTGCTCGAACAGGGCATGTCCGCGATCAATCAGCCGGCGCCGCCGGAGTTGCTCAAGAGTTTGCTGTTCTACATTGCCAAGACCGAACACCCCACCGGGCAGATGCTGACCATGAAAGATCGCTATGGATTGGACGACGCGCTGCCTGACAGCGCGATGGTCGACGAAGAACCGGTGCGGCTGGCGGGTCCTGACCGCGACGCCATGCGTTCGGTACTGGCGGCGCTGTGCGAAGAGCTGGTGCGGGTCAAGGAACGCCTGGACCTGTTCGTGCGCAGCGACCGTCAGCACACCTCGGACCTCGAAAGCCTGCTCGCGCCGCTGCGACAGATCGCCGATACCCTGGCGGTGCTCGGATTCGGCCAGCCGCGCAAAGTCATCATCGATCAATTGGCGGTGGTGCTGAGCCTTGCCCAAGGCCAGCGCGAACCCAACGATGCGATCCTCATGGACGTCGCCGGGGCGTTGCTTTACGTCGAGGCGACGCTGGCCGGCATGGTCGGCACCGTGGAGCCGGAAAGCCAGGAAGACAGCCGACTGCCGACCACCGACCTGACGCAGATCCACCAGATCGTGATCAAGGAAGCGCGCATCTGCCTGCAGCAGGCCAAGGACATGATTGTCGATTACATCGACGCCGATTGGGACCGCCAGCACTTGCAACCGTTGCCGGACTTGCTGACCCAGGTGCGCGGTGCGCTGGCGATGATTCCGCTGAGCCGGGCAGCGAGCCTGATCGATGCCTGCAACCATTTCATCCGCGAGCATTTGCTGCTGGATCCGGACCAGCCTGGCTGGCAGGAACTGGACAGCCTGGCCGACGTCATCACCAGCATCGAGTATTACCTTGAGCGCCTCAGCGACGATCCCGAAGCGGCCGGCGAACAGCTGCTCGATGTCGCGGAAAAAAGCCTGGCGTCACTGGGGTTTTTTCCCAGCGAACACAATGTGCCGGTGCTTGAAGACGTGCTCACCCCGAGTGAAGCGCAGGTCATGCAGGGTCTGCAGGAACTGGACGATCCGGAGGTCGTCCAGACCTTGGCCGATGTGCTGGCCAACCCGGTATCTGCCGTGAACCCGCCCGCGCTGAACACCCCGGGCAGCCTGTTGCCGCCGCCGGTGGGCGAAGCGCCGGTGGACGACGAGCTGCGCGAAGTCTTCCTTGAAGAAACCGATGAAGTCCTGGACATCCTTCGCGAATACCTGCCGCGCTGGTTGGCCTATCCCGACAACACGGCGGCCTTGAGCGAGTTGCGCCGGGCGTTCCACACGCTCAAGGGCAGTGGTCGCATGGTTCGCGCCTTGGTGCTGGGTGAGTTGGCGTGGGCCATGGAAAACCTGCTCAACCGCGTGCTGGAGCACAGCGTCGAGCCCGGCCAGGCCGTGCAACAATTGCTCGGCGACGTGCTGAACCTGCTGCCGGAACTGGTGGCCGAATTTGCCGACAATGCCCAGCGCCAGCGCAACGATGTCGACCAATTGGCCGCACGCGCCCATGCCCTCGCCAAGGGTGACGAGCCTTTGTCCGATGAAGACGTGCAAGACGTCGCGGCCCTCGATCCGCTGTTGCTGGAGATCTTCCGCAACGAAGCCGAAACCCATCTGGCCAGCCTCAATCGCTTCCTCGAACAGGCCGCCGAACATGTGCCGTTGCAGGCCAGCGACGAGTTGCAACGGGCGCTGCACACCCTCAAGGGCAGCGCGTCGATGGCCGGCGTCTTGCCGATTGCCGAGCTGGCGACGCCGCTGGATCACCTGGCCCGTGAGTACAAGGCACACCTGATTGCCCTGGACCTCGACGAGGTCGAACTGCTGCTGGAAGCCGAAGGCGTGTTCCGCGTCGGGCTGCGTCAGCTCAAGGCCGATCCGCTGGCCGAGATTCCCGGCGCCCGTTCATTGATCGAGAGAACCCAGGCGCTGCTGGCCGAGCGTCTGGACGCGCTGTCGAGCACGCCGAGCGCGGCACTTCGAACCAAGCGCGATCCGCAGTTGATCAACAACTTTCTGGCCCAGGGCATGGACATCCTGCTGGACGCCGAAAGCCTGTTGCAGCGCTGGCAGCAGCACCCCGGCGAACGTCAGGAACTCAGTGCGCTGCTGGACGAATTGACCACCCTTGGCGAAGGGGCGCATCTGGCGGATCTGCATCCGGTGGATGAGTTGTGCGAAGCCTTGCTGGATCTTTATGGTGCCGTGGAAGAAAGTAGCCTCGCCGTCAGCGACCGGTTTTTCCACGAGGCGCAAAGTGCTCACGAAGCGCTGATCAACATGCTCGACGAACTGGCAGCCGGTCAGGAAGTGAGCCCGCAACCGGAGCGCATCCGGGCCTTGCGCGGCTTGCTCGACGAGAGCCTCGACCCGGCCGCCATGGGCCTGATTCGCAGTGACGGCAGCCGCACCCTGAGCATCCGCGAACTGGGTGATGCCACCGCCGAATTGGCACAGACCGTTGTAGGAGCCGGCTTACTGGCGATGGACTCACAGGCGCCGCGTTTATCCGATGAAAACGCGTCATCGTTAACGACCATCGCAAGCAAGCCCGCTCCTGCAGAGGACCGTGTTGTTGAGCTGGACGACGAGATCGTATCGATCTTCCTCGAAGAGGCGGTGGACATCCTCGAGAGCGCCGGCCAGGCCTTGCAACGCTGGCTGAATGACCCGGAAAACGCCGCGCCGCTGTTGTCGTTGCAGCGGGATTTGCACACGCTCAAGGGCGGTGCGCGGATGGCCGAGGTCGAGCCGGTCGGTGACCTCGCCCATGAGTTGGAAAACCTTTACGAAGGCCTTGTCGATCGGCGTTACAGCCACAGCGAAGCGCTGGCGCACCTGCTGCAACAAAGCCATGAGCGACTGGCTCAACTGCTTGAACAGTTGCAGAACCAGAAACCGCTGGGTGATCCGGGCGAACTGATCGAGGCCATTCGCGAGTTCCGCCAGGGCAACGCCAACGCGCCTGAAGCCGCTGAAGCTGCACGGGCCGAGGATTCGCCGGGGCATGATCCGGAACTACTGGAAATCTTCCTCGAGGAAGGTTTCGACATCATCGAAAACTCCGGCGCGGCGCTGGTGCGTTGGCAGGCCGAACCGTCCAATCGGCAGGAAATGGAAACCCTGCTGCGCGACCTGCACACCCTCAAGGGCGGTGCGCGGATGGTGGAAATCGGCCCGATCGGCGACCTCGCCCATGAACTGGAATTTCTCTACGAAGGTTTGTCCGCCGGCTCGCTGAAACCGACGGCGGCGCTGTTCGGGCTGTTGCAAAGCAGCCATGACCGACTGGCGCAAATGCTCGACGCCACCCGCGCCGGTCAACCGTTGCCGCCGGCCGATCGGTTGATCGACGCGATCCGCAACTTCAGCCATCCGCAGGTGCTGGAAGCGCCGGTTGCCGCACCGGTTGCACCCAAGGCCGAGCCGCTTGCGCCACAAGTCGATGCCGGTGCCGACATGGTCAAGGTCTCGGCAGAACTGCTCGACGACCTGGTCAACCTGGCCGGGGAAACCTCGATCTTCCGTGGCCGCATCGAACAGCAGGTCAACGATGCGCGCGTAGCCTTGAACGAGATGGAAACCACCATCGAGCGTATGCGCGATCAATTGCGCCGGCTTGATACCGAAACCCAGGGCCGGATTCTCAGCCGTCAGCAAGTCGACGCCGAGCGTTCGGGCTACGAAGAATTCGACCCGTTGGAGATGGATCGCCACTCGCAGTTGCAGCAACTGTCGCGGGCGCTGTTCGAATCCGCCTCTGACTTGCTCGACCTCAAGGAAACCCTCGACCGGCGCAACCAGGACGCGGAGAACCTGCTGCAACAGCAGGGGCGCATCAACACCGAATTGCAGGAAGGCCTGATGCGTACGCGCATGGTGCCGTTCGAGCGGATGTTGCCGCGCTTGAAGCGCATTGTCCGTCAGGTCTCCAGCGAGTTGGGCAAGGACGTGGAATTCGTCGTCGGCAACGCCGAAGGCGAGATGGATCGCAACGTCCTTGAGCGCATGGCCGCGCCGCTGGAGCACATGCTGCGCAACGCCGTCGACCATGGCCTGGAATCGGCAGAAGTGCGCATCGCAGCGGGTAAACCGGCGCAAGGGCGGATCACCCTCGACCTGTTGCGCGAGGGTGGCGACATCATTTTCGACATCCGCGACGACGGCGCCGGCGTGCCGCTGGACGCGGTGCGGCGCAAGGCGATCAAGCGCGGTTTGCTGGCCCCGGACAGCGACATCAGCGACCGCGACGTGCTGCAATTCATCCTGCAACCGGGGTTCTCCACGGCCGAAAAAATCACTCAGATTTCCGGGCGCGGTGTGGGCATGGACGTGGTTCATGAAGAAGTCCGGCAACTCGGTGGCACGATGAGCATCGACTCTGTGCCGGGGCAGGGCGTGCATTTTCGCATTCGCCTGCCGTTCACCGTGTCGGTCAACCGGGCGCTGATGGTGCAGTGCTTTGATGACCAGTATGCGATCCCGCTGAACACCATCGACGGTATCGTGCGGGTGCTGCCCAACGAACTCGAAGGGCATTACCGACTCGATCCGCCGACCTACAAATACGCCGGGCAGGTCTATGAGTTGTGCTACCTCGGCGAACTGCTGAAAACCAGCACCCGCCCGAAACTGCTGGGCCAAAGCCTGCCGCTGCCGGTGTTGCTGGTGCAATGCAACGAACGGCACATCGCGGTGCAGGTCGATTCGATGGCCGGCACCCGGGAGATCGTGGTGAAAAGCCTCGGCCCGCAATTTGCGGCAGTGCAGGGCTTGTCCGGCGCGACGATCCTCGGCGATGGCCGGGTGGTGCTGATTCTCGATTTGCTGGCGCCGATCCGCGCGATGCAGGCGCGGGTGCCGCAACAACCGCTGAGGCAGGACGCAGAATCCGAGCCGCACAAGCCGTTACTGGTGATGGTGGTCGACGACTCGGTCACCGTGCGCAAGGTCACCAGCCGTTTGCTCGAACGCCACGGCATGAACGTGCTGACGGCCAAGGACGGTGTCGATGCCATGTTGCTGCTGGAAGAACACATGCCGGACCTGATGCTGCTGGACATTGAAATGCCGCGCATGGACGGTTTCGAAGTAGCGACTCAAGTGCGTGCGGACGAACGTTTGCAGCACTTGCCGATCATCATGATCACCTCGCGTACCGGCCAGAAACACCGCGACCGCGCCATGGCCATCGGCGTCAACGACTACCTCGGCAAGCCGTACCAGGAGTCGGTGCTGCTTGAAAGCATCGCTTTGTGGAGCAAAACCCATGCTTGAGCATCGCACCAGCAACCTCACCGGGCTGCTGCTGCCCCTGGCTGACCGCAATCTGATTTTGCCCAATGTGGCGGTTGCGGAGCTGATCGACTATCAGCCGGGAGCCTTCGACCTCGACACGCCGCCCTGGTATCTCGGGCGGGTGACGTGGCGGGAGCGGCAGATTCCGTTGCTGAGTTTTGAGTCGGCGTGCGGCAACAAAATCGTGATTGGCGAGCGGGCGAGGATTGTCATTCTCAATGCGTTGGGCGGCCGGCCGGAGCTGAAGTTTATTGCGTTGCTGGTGCAGGGGATTCCGCGGTCGTACAAGCTCGACAGTCAATTGAGCTATGTCGATGTGCCGTTGTGTGCGCTGGAAAAGGCAGCGGTGCAAGTGGGGGACCAAGTGGCCAAAGTGCCGGATTTGCTGGCGCTGGAGGAGTTGCTTGTGAGTGCCGCGCTAGTCTGACGGGCCCTTGTGGTGAGGGGGCAGCCCCCTCGCCACAGGGGTAATCAACCATTACCCTGACCGTAACGATCCGTCTCTCTGCTTGATTGATGCTCCCACCCAACACTCCTAAGGTGACCCCCACGACAGCGAACCCGTGGAGTGGTCATGACAACAACAATATCCCCCGACTCGCGATGGACGCGGCGGCGCAGCGAAAAGCAGCGGCGTCTCGAGTTGGTCAAGGGCCTGGCCGACGGTGTGGTCCTGCCCACCGACAACATCGTGGCGGCGCTCGAAGCGTTGATCCTGCCCGGCGACCGTGTGGTGCTGGAGGGCAACAACCAGAAGCAGGCGGATTTCCTTTCCCGCTCACTGGCAAAAGCCGATCCGACAAAGCTCCACGACCTGCACATGATCATGCCCAGCGTCGGGCGTTCCGAACACCTGGACCTGTTTGAGCGCGGCATCGCCCGCAAGCTCGACTTTTCCTTCGCCGGCACCCAGAGCCTGCGCATCAGCCAGTTGCTGGAAGATGGCCTGCTGGAAATCGGCGCGATCCACACCTACATCGAGCTCTACGCACGGCTGGTGGTGGACCTGATTCCCAACGTCGTGCTCTCGGCCGGTTTCATGGCCGACCGCGCCGGCAACATCTACACCGGCCCCAGCACCGAAGACACGCCGGCGCTGATCGAACCGGCGGCGTTCAGCGACGGCATCGTCATTGTTCAGGTCAATCAGTTGGTGGACGACGTCACTGACCTGCCACGCGTCGACATCCCCGCCTCCTGGGTCGATTTCGTGGTGGTGGCCGACAAGCCGTTCTACATCGAACCGCTGTTCACCCGCGACCCGCGCCACATCAAACCTGTGCACGTGTTGATGGCGATGATGGCGATCCGCGGGATCTACGAAAAACACAACGTCCAGTCGCTGAACCACGGCATCGGCTTCAATACCGCCGCTATCGAACTGATCCTGCCGACCTACGGCGAATCCCTCGGCCTCAAAGGCAAGATCTGCCGCAACTGGACGCTCAATCCGCACCCGACCCTGATTCCTGCCATCGAAAGCGGCTGGGTTGAAAGCGTGCATTGCTTCGGCACCGAACTGGGCATGGAAAACTACATCGCCGCGCGGCCGGACGTGTTCTTCACCGGGCGCGACGGCTCGCTGCGCTCCAACCGAATGTTCAGCCAACTGGCCGGGCAATACGCGGTGGACCTGTTCATCGGTGCGACCCTGCAAGTCGATGGCGACAGCCATTCCTCCACCGTGACCCGCGGACGCCTGGCCGGTTTCGGTGGCGCGCCGAACATGGGCCACGACCCGCGTGGTCGCCGCCACGGCACCCCGGCCTGGCTCGACATGCGCCACGGCGACGCGCCGGAGCCCTTGCTTGAACGCGGCAAAAAACTCGTGGTGCAAATGGTCGAGACCTTCCAGGAGGGCGGCAAACCGACCTTCGTCGAAACCCTCGACGCGATTGAAGTGGCGAAGAAAAGTGGCATGCCGCTGGCGCCGATCATGATCTACGGCGACGACGTTACCCACCTGCTGACCGAAGAAGGCATCGCCTATCTGTACAAGGCGCGTTCGCTCGAAGAACGCCAGGCAATGATCGCCGCGGTCGCCGGCGTGACCGTCATCGGCTTGCGTCACAACCCGAAAGACACCGCACGCATGCGCCGCGAAGGGTTGATTGCCTTGCCCGAAGACCTCGGTATCCGTCGCACCGACGCCACCCGCGAATTGCTCGCCGCCAAAAGCGTGGCTGATCTGGTCGAGTGGTCCGGTGGCCTCTACAACCCGCCCGCCAAATTCAGGAGCTGGTAATGCACGCCTTCAACCTGCAACCGAAAACCTTAACCCTGGCCGAACGGCTGGCGGACCTGGCGGTGGACGCGCTGATCGACGAAGCGGATTTGTCGCCGAAACCGGCGCTGGTCGATCGTCGCGGTAATGGCGCGCATACCGATTTGCACCTTGGGCTGATGCACGCTTCGGCGTTGTCGTTGTGGCCGGCGTTCAAGGAAATGGCGCAAGCGGCCATTGAGTTTGGCGAGGTCGGCGTGCCGCTGCGTGAAGCCATCGGGCGGATGGGGCGAGAAGGGGAGCAAGCGATGTTCGCCACGACTGGTGGTGTGAACACCCATCGCGGGGCGATCTGGGCCTTGGGGCTTTTGGTCACGGCCTGCGCGCTTGAGCCAGAATCCAGTGAGGCAGGCTCGATTGCTTTGCGCGCTGCACGCCTCGCGTTACTCGAAGACCGTTACGCGCCACGTCCACTCAGCCACGGCGCCCAAGTCGCCCAACGCTACGGCGCCCGCGGTGCCCGTGAAGAAGCGCAGTCGGGCTTTCCTTCAGTGGTGCAACGGGCGTTGCCACAACTCAAGCGCAGCCGTGCCGTTGGCCATGGCGAGCAGAACGCCCGGCTCGATGCCTTGCTGGCGATCATGACGACCCTGGCTGACACCTGCGTGCTCTACCGCGCTGGCGAACACGGCTTGCACACCATGCAACTCGGCGCCCAAGCGGTCCTCGACGCTGGCGGCAGTGCCAGCCTCGCCGGTCGCCGCCGTTTGCACGAGCTGGACGAACAATTAATCGCGTTGAATGCGTCGCCCGGCGGTGCAGCGGATTTGCTCGCCGCCTGCCTGTTTATCGACCGCATCGAGTCCGGAGCCTTCTGATGGAAACCTTATCCTTTGAATTCCCCGCCGGGCAGCCGCCACGTGGCCGTACCCTGGTGGGCTGTGTCGGTTCTGGCGATCTGGAAGTGCTGATCGAACCAGGTCAGGCCGGCAAATTGACGATCAAGGTACAGACCTCGGTCAATGGTGCCGAGCAACGCTGGCAGCATCTGTTTGCGCGGATGTTCGACGGCCAGACTCCGCCAGCGATGGCCATTGATATCCACGATTTCGGCGCGACACCGGGTGTGGTGCGCTTGCGTCTGGAACAAGGCTTCGAGGAAATCGGCCATGACTGACAGTGCACAGCTCCTCCACAAACATAGCTTCGTCGAACTCGGCGCCCGGCAACGGGCAAAAGCCTTGCTTGACGCCGGCACCTTCCGCGAATTGCTCGACCCGTTTCAACGCGTCATGTCGCCATGGCTGTCGCGCCAGGGCGTGGTGCCGCAAGCCGATGACGGCGTGGTGATTGCCAAGGGCAGCATCGGCGGTTTGCCGGTGGTCATTGCCGCCATCGAAGGCGCGTTTCAGGGTGGCAGCCTCGGTGAAGTCGGTGGGGCGAAGATCGCTGGCGCACTGGAACTGGCCGCCGAAGACAACCGCAACGGCACTCCAACCCGCGCCGTATTGCTGCTGGAAACCGGTGGCGTGCGGTTGCAGGAAGCCAACCTCGGGCTGGCGGCGATTGCCGATATTCATGCAGCGATTGTCGATCTGCGCCAGTACCAACCGGTTGTTGGTGTAGTAGCCGGCAGCGTTGGCTGTTTTGGCGGGATGTCGATCGCCGCCGGGTTATGCAGCTATTTGCTGGTGACCCAGGAAGCGCGCCTTGGCCTGAACGGGCCACAAGTGATCGAACAGGAAGCCGGGCTTGAGGAGTACGACTCCCGCGACCGTCCTTTCATCTGGAGCCTGACCGGTGGCGAGCAACGTTTTGCCAGCGGTTTGGTGGATCGCTTTGTCGCTGACGACGTGGCGCAGATTCAGCAGCAGGTCAGTGAATTGCTGCAACAGGGCTTGCCGGCGCAACAACGCAGTCGTCAGGCCGACCTGTTCCTGCAACGGCTGGCCCGACTGGATGCCGAACCGCAAATCGATCCGGCGACGGTTCGCGAACTGTATCAAGGAGAGCGCTCATGAGTTCGTATTCCCTGAGAGGTTTGAGCTGGTTCAACGCCTTGAGCGATGGCGCGAAACCGGTCGAGGGTTTGCCCGCTTCGTTGAAGGTGGCCGACGGTGTGTTGGGTGATCAGCCTGTCCGGTTCATTGCGGTGGTGGCTGATCCCGACAACCGTTTTGTCCGCGCCCGCAATGGCGAGGTCGGTCTGCTTGAGGGCTGGGGCTTGGCCAAGGCGGTGGATGACGTGATCACGGCTGACGTTGATAAACCGCACAAGCGCGCCTTGATCGCGATCATCGATGTGCCGAGTCAGGCCTACGGTCGGCGCGAAGAAGCACTCGGTATTCATCAGGCTTTGGCGGGTGCGGCGGACAGCTATGCCCGTGCCCGATTGGCTGGCCACGCGGTGATCGGTTTGCTGGTGGGCAAGGCGATGTCCGGGGCGTTTCTGGCGCACGGGTATCAGGCCAATCGCCTGATTGCCCTGCGTGATCCCGGCGTGATGGTGCATGCGATGGGCAAGGCTTCAGCGGCGCGGGTGACGTTGCGCAGCGTCGAAGAGCTGGAAGCACTGGCCGCCAGCGTGCCACCGATGGCGTATGACATCGACAGCTATGCCAGCCTGGGTTTGCTTTGGGAAACCTTGCCGGTGGAGCAGATCGAGCAGCCAACATCAGCGGATCTGGCGCGGGTGACTGAATGCCTGGGCCTGGCGATTGGCGATGTTGGCGCAAGCGGCCGCGATTTGAGCAGTCGCTTGGGCGCGAGCAATCGCGCAGCATCGAGCAAGGTGCGCGAACTGCTGAGAGCGCAGTGGTGAATACGTTTCTGGCCCACGACCTGCTGTGGGGGATGACCCCGGAGCAGTTGCCTGTGGATGCGCCTGCATGGGTCTCTGAGTCGATCAGCGCGGGGCAGCCAGTGGTGGTTCGGCGCGCGCTGAGTGCGCCGGATCACATCGCGGTCGGGGTGCGTGGGCGGCTGCGTGAGCAGCGCTTTGCAACGGTGATGTCGATCGATGTGATCTCGCGTCGGGTTAAACCGGAAGACCTTTGCCATGTTTCGATTGATCGGGATGTGCCGGCCGTTCACGCCCTCAATCAACTGCGGCCAATGCTGGATGATTGTGGTTGGGTGTGGGGTGTCAGCGGCAGTGCCGGGTTTGAATTGGCCAGTGGCTTTCAGGCTTTGCATGAGCGCAGCGACCTCGACTTGATCCTGCGCGCGCCACAACCGCTCGACCGGTTAAAGGCGCAGGCGCTGGTGAGGATTCTGGACACGGCTGCGTGCCAGGTAGACATGCAGCTGCAGACACCTTTCGGCGCCATCGCCCTTCGCGAATGGGCCGGTCCTGCCCGCCGGGTTTTGCTGAAAAACGCCCGTGAAGCTTGCCTGGTCATTGATCCGTGGGAGCAGGCAGCATGAGCAGCTTGCTGGTGTTCCCGGGCCAAGGCGCGCAGCAGCCGGGCATGCTCCATCGTTTGCCTCGCGAAGCGGTAGTCGAGGCGAGTGACGTGCTTGGCGAAGACGCGTTGCTGCTGGATTCGGTCGAGGCATTGAAGTCGACACGGGCCGTTCAGCTTTGTCTGTTGATTGCCGGCGTCGCAGCTTCACGCCAGTTATCAATGGCGCCGGATTACGTGGCGGGATTGTCCATCGGCGCCTACCCGGCAGCGGTGGTAGCGGGTGCCTTGAGTTTCAGCGATGCGCTGCATCTGGTCAGCCTGCGCGGTGAGCTGATGCAGCAGGCTTATCCACAGGGCTACGGCATGACCGCGATCATCGGTCTCGATTTGTCCACAGTGGAAAGTTTGCTGGCGCAGGTTCATAGCGCCGATACGCCGGTTTACCTGGCCAATATCAATGCTGATAACCAGGTGGTCATTGCCGGAAGCGATGCTGCAATGAAGTCGGTTGCCGAATTGGCGAAAGGTCGCGGTGCCGGTCTGACCAAACGCCTGGCCGTCAGCGTGCCGTCGCACTGTCCTTTATTGGACGCGCCCGCTGAAACCCTGGCAGAAGCCTTCGCCAGCGTGCAATTGAAAATCCCGACAGTGGGCTATCTGAGCGGCAGCCGCGCTCGGCCCGTCACTAACATTGAAGCCTTGCGCGAGGACCTGGCCTTCAACATGTGCCGTGTGGTGGATTGGCGCGGCACGGTACAAAGCGCCTACGAGCGCGGCGTACGTCTACAGATCGAACTGCCACCCGGAGCGGTGCTGACCGGGCTGGCGCGCCGGGTGTTCGAGCAGGGCACCGTCATTGCCTTCGACGGTGCGCGACTCGATACCTTGCAGGCGCTGTTGCGTGAGGAGGGAAGCCGCCAACTTTAGACCTCCGACTCAGGCCTTCGAACAACAAAAACAACATTCGACGATGCACTTTGAGGACAACAACAATGATTATTTATGGTGTGGCGTTTCTCGCCTTTTGTACCCTGGTGGGTATTTTTGTCGGCGAACTGCTCGGCAAGCTGATTGGCGTACCGGCCAACGTTGGCGGTGTAGGTATTGCGATGCTGCTGTTGATCGGCCTCGGCAGTTACCTGAATAAAAGTGGTTGGTTCAAAGGCAAGACAGAGCAGGGCGTGGAGTTCTGGAGCGCAATTTACATCCCGATCGTCGTCGCGATGGCGGCGCAACAAAACGTCTATGGCGCACTCAAGGGTGGGCCGATGGCAATTGTGGCGGGGACGGCAGCGGTGGTTATCGCCTTTGCCTTGGTGCCGGTGCTGGTACGCATCGGCAACAAGGAGCCCGCCTCGGTCATTCCTCCGAAGACGGTAGGGTGATCGCCATGTACGAATCGATGATGAATGTAATTACCGGTTACGGCCTGATCAGCGGCTTTCTGATTGTCGGCGTGACCATGTGGGTGTCCTACTGGATTTCCAATACATTCACAAAAGGTCGCCTGCACGGCTCGGCCATCGCCATTCTGCTTGGGTTGTTGTTGTCTTATATCGGGGGCGCGCTGACCGGTGGCCAGAAAGGCGTGGTGGACATTCCGTTGTTGTCGGGCATCGGCCTGCTGGGCGGCGCCATGTTGCGTGATTTCGCGATTGTCGCCACGGCGTTCGGTGTCAGTGTCGATGAGCTCAAGCGTGCCGGTTTTGTCGGGGTGCTGGCGTTGTTCGTCGGCGTCGGGACATCGTTCATAGCCGGTGTCGCGGTGGCGATGGCGTTCGGTTACACCGATGCGGTGAGCTTGACTACCATCGGCGCGGGCGCGGTGACGTACATCGTCGGTCCGGTAACCGGGGCAGCGATTGGTGCGAGTTCCGAGGTCATGGCGCTGTCGATTGCGGCGGGGTTGATCAAAGCCATTCTGGTGATGGTGATGACGCCGTTCGTGGCACCGATGATCGGGCTGAACAACCCGCGCAGTGCGGTGATTTTCGGCGGTTTGATGGGCACCTCGAGCGGTGTGGCCGGCGGTTTGGCCGCCACAGATCCGAAACTGGTGCCGTATGGTTGCCTGACGGCGGCGTTCTACACCGCGTTAGGGTGTTTGCTTGGGCCATCGCTGTTGTATCTGATCATGCGCGGGTTGATGGGCTGACATTTTCTGACACCTTCGCGGACAAGCCCCACACATTGGAATGCATTCTCCTGTGTGCGGGCTTGCTCGCGAAATCCGCGATGCGACCTCAAGTCTGCCGATTGGCATACATCCGACACTCTGCCAACAACGCCAGCAAATTCGGATCACGCTCCTTGGCTTTCAAAAACACCACCCCAATGTACTGCTGCAACCGATACTTTTCCTGCAACGGGATCAGCTTCACCCGGTTCTCATACACCGCTGCAATCCGCCCCGGCAGCAACGCATAACCCACCCCCGAGCTGACCATGCTCAACAGGGTGAAGATGTCGTTGACCTGCATCGCCACCTTCGGCTCGAACCCCGCCTGCTTGAACACCCGATTGCCATCCTGGTGCGTGGCGAAGCCTTGGGTCAGGGTGATGAATGTCTCGTCGCGGACTTCGGCCAGATCGACTTCAGTGCGCTGGGCAAACCTGGAATCCGCCGGTGTCGCCAGGAAGATGTCATCGGAGAACAACGCAATCTGCTCGCAATCCGGGTCGTTCACGCTGTCGTCCAAAGACACCAGGATCGCGTCGACTTCCATGTTCTTGAGCTTGTACAACAGGTCGAAATTCGAACCGAGGATCAAGTCGATGTTGAGTTCGCTGCGGCGGAGTTTCAGGCCCATGATCAGTTGCGGCACGGTCTTCACCGTCAGCGAATACAACGAGCCCAGCTTGAAGCGCTCCGCGGAGAAACCGGCGGCTTCGCGGGTCAGGCGCACGGTTTCAACCACGTCCTGGATCAGCTTCTGCGCCCGTTCTTCCAGCACATACGCGCTTTCCAGCGGCGTCAGGTTGCGGCCTTCATGTTTGAACAGCGGGCAGCGCAGCGCGCTTTCCAGGGAATGAATGGCGCGGTGCACGCTGACGTTGCTGGTCTGCAACTCGGCGGCCGCCCGGGCCAGGTTGCCGGTTCGCATGAAGGCCAGGAACGCCTCGAGTTTTTTCAGGGTCAACTCTTCGTCGATCAGCATGGGCATGACTCTTGGTCGAATGGCTCGATTGTGCCCAATTACTGAAAGTGACGCAGGTCTTTGTAGGAGCGGCCGGGCGGCGTTCCGTTTGCTGGCGATTGGCCCTCAAATTTACATTGATCTTGAGGCCGCCATCGCCAGCAAGCCGGCTCCTACAGGGGGTGTGTGCTTTGAAACATTGCGCTTTTACGCTTGAAGCCTGAGCCTTGCGCAATGCTGTAACGAATGTCGAGGTGAGCAACACATGTATCACGGGGAAAGATTGAACGCCTGGACGCATCTGGTCGGGGCGGTGGCGGCAACGGTTGGGGTGGTGTGGATGCTGGTGATTGCCGGCATGGACGGCAGCCCGTGGAAGATTGTCAGCGTGGCGATTTACGGTTTCACGTTGATGGTGCTCTACAGCGCATCGACCGTTTACCACAGTGTGCGCGGGCGCAAGAAAGCGATCATGCAGAAGGTCGATCACTTTTCCATCTACCTGTTGATTGCCGGCAGCTACACGCCGTTTTGCCTGGTGACCTTGCGCGGGCCGTGGGGCTGGACGTTGTTCGGGATTGTCTGGGGGCTGGCGTTGATCGGCATCCTGCAAGAGATCAAACCGCGTTCGGAAGCGCGGATCCTGTCGATCGTGATTTACGCGGTGATGGGCTGGATCGTGCTGGTGGCGGTCAAGCCGTTGCTGGCGGCGCTGGGCACGGCCGGGTTCGCCTGGCTGGCGTCGGGCGGGATTTTGTACACCGTGGGGATTGTTTTCTTTGCCCTGGATCATCGGTTGCGGCATGCGCACGGGATCTGGCATTTGTTCGTGATCGCGGGGAGTTTGCTGCACTTTGTGGCGATTCTGGTGTACGTCCTGTAGACCGCATTGTGGCCATCGCCAGCAAGCCGGCTCCTGCAGGTCATGTGTTGCCCATGATATGTGCGGCAACCACGATGCCTTGTAGGAGCCGGCTTGTTGGCGAAGCCGTACTAGAAGTCGCCCCAAAGCTGCTGGGCCACCGCCAACGCCACCACCGGCGCGGTCTCTGTGCGCAACACCCGAGGTCCAAGGCGAGCAGCATGGAAACCAGCGCCCTTGGCCTGATCAACCTCCGCATCCGACAACCCACCCTCCGGCCCGATCAAGAACGCCAGCGTTGCCGGCTTGGCATGACTCACCAACGGCTCAGCCACCGGATGCAGGACCAGTTTCAATTCAGCCTCGGTCTGTTTCAACCAGTCTGCCAACAACAGCGGCGGATGAATCACCGGCACCCGTGAACGCCCGCATTGCTCGCACGCGCTGATCGCCACCTGACGCCAATGCAGCAGGCGTTTGTCGGCGCGTTCGTCCTTCAGACGGACTTCGCAGCGGTCACTGAAGATCGGGGTGATTTCGGTGACGCCCAGTTCCGTGGCTTTCTGAATCGCCCAATCCATTCGCTCGCCACGGGACAAGCCCTGGCCGAGATGGATCTGCAACGGTGATTCGACCTGACCGGCGAAGCTTTCATCGATCTGCACCACGACGCGCTTCTTGCCGACCTCCACCAGCGTGGCGCGAAACTCATGGCCCGAGCCGTCGAACAATTGCAACGCATCGCCCTCGGCCATGCGCAGCACGCGGCTGATGTAATGGGCCTGGGCCTCGGGCAACTCGTGCTCGCCGGTGCTCAGGGGGGCGTCGATAAAGAAGCGGGACAGTCTCATGCTGGGTCTCTGAAAATTGGCTTTTGTGGCGAGGGGGCTTGCCCCCGTTCGGCTGCGAAACAGTCGTAATTCTGGCGATGCGTTTTAGCTGGACAGACGCGGTTGTCGGTTTTTGGGCTGCTTCGCAACCCAACGGGGGCAAGCCCCCTCGCCACAGATAAATCCACTCACCACGGGAACTGCGTTGGTCTTTAGCCCGGATCGCGGAAGCCGGGGTGGAAGTCTTTCGGCACCGACACGCTGACGCTGTCGCGAGTCGCGATGTCGATCCCTTCACTGGCCACTTCCGCCAGAAAGTCGATCTGCTCCGGCGTGATCACGTAAGGCGGCAGGAAATACACCACGCTGCCCAACGGTCGAAGTAAAGCACCTCGCTCCAGTGCATGCTGGAACACCTTCAAGCCGCGACGCTCTTGCCACGGGTAAGCTTCCTTGGTCGCCTTGTCCTTGACCATCTCGATGGCCAGCACCATGCCGGTCTGGCGCACTTCCGAGACGTTCGGGTGATCGGCCAGATGTGCGGTAGACGAGGCCATGCGCTGTGCCAACGCCTTGTTGTTTTCGATGACGTTGTCTTCTTCGAAGATGTCCAGCGTCGCCAATGCCGCCGCGCACGCCAGCGGGTTGCCGGTGTAGCTGTGGGAATGCAGGAAGGCGCGCAGGGTCGGATAGTCGTCGTAGAACGCGCTGTAGACGTCTTCGGTCGTCACGCAGGCCGCCAACGGCAGGTAACCGCCAGTCAGGGCCTTGGACAGGCAAAGGAAGTCCGGGCGGATGCCGGCCTGTTCACAGGCGAACATCGTCCCGGTGCGGCCGAAGCCGACGGCGATTTCGTCGTGGATCAGGTGCACGCCATAACGGTCGCAAGCTTCACGCAGCAGCTTCAAATAAACCGGGTGATACATGCGCATGC
Source organism: Pseudomonas sp. SJZ080 (assembly GCF_007828295.1). NCBI lineage: Bacteria > Pseudomonadati > Pseudomonadota > Gammaproteobacteria > Pseudomonadales > Pseudomonadaceae > Pseudomonas > Pseudomonas sp. SJZ080. Next base: position 115,752 of record NZ_VIUK01000011.1, on the reverse strand, counting down.
CGCCAGCGCCCTGGATCAGCGGCTCGACGATCACCGCCGCGACGGTGTCGTGGTTCTCGGCCAGCGTCTGCTCCATCGCGGCAAACATGTTCCGGGAATGTTCTTCCCAACTCATGCCTTCCGGGCGCAGGTAGCAATCGGGGCTTGGCACCTTGATGGTGTCCAGCAGCAGCGCCTTGTAAGTCTCGGTGAACAGTGGCACGTCGCCCACCGACATCGCCGCCATGGTCTCGCCATGGTAGCTGTTGGTCAGGGTAACGAAGCGCTTCTTGGCAGGCGCGCCGCGGTTGAGCCAGTAGTGAAAACTCATTTTCAGCGCGACTTCGATGCAGGACGAACCGTTATCGGCGTAGAAGCACCGGGTCAGGCCTTCCGGCGTCATCTTCACCAGGCGCTCGGACAGCTCGATGACCGGCTGATGGCTGAAGCCGGCGAGGATTACGTGCTCCAGCTGATCGACCTGGTCCTTGATGCGCTGGTTGATGCGCGGGTTGGCGTGGCCGAACACGTTGACCCACCAGGAGCTGACCGCGTCGAGGTAGCGTTTGCCTTCGAAATCTTCCAGCCACACGCCTTCACCGCGCTTGATCGGGATCAGCGGCAACTGTTCGTGGTCTTTCATCTGGGTGCAGGGATGCCACAACACCGCGAGATCGCGTTGCATCCACTGATTATTCAGGCCCATGTTCAGTCTCCTCGAGGCGGTCCGCGGCAGGCGCGGACATACAATCGCGCAAGCCTATGCAATGCGTCGCGCGGGAACAACCCATTGTGTCGATTGAGCTACTTTGTATGGGGTGACAGACGTTGCTGGCGGCCTATTGATGGCTAACGTATTCTTCGCGGTTCTTTGAGTCGTCTGACTCGTAAAACTGCTTTTTCCTCGTGTATTTCCGGAGTTCGCTGAATGTCTGCTGGTTGGCTGCGCGCCTGTGCGCTGGTGATGTTGGGGCTGTTCAGCGTGTCTGCGCTGGCCAAGGATAAAACGGCGATCGTGATTGGCGGCGGGCTTTCGGGCCTCACTGCTGCTTATGAACTGCAGAACAAGGGCTGGCAGGTCACCCTGCTGGAAGCCAAGCCGAGCCTCGGCGGCCGTTCCGGCATGGCCACCAGTGAATGGATCGGTAACGACAAGACCCAGCCGGTGCTGAACAAGTACGTCTCGACGTTCAAGCTGAGCACCACGCCGGCACCAGAATTCGTGCGCACGCCGAGCTACCTGATCGACGGTGTGTATTACACCGCAGCCGATCTGGCCACCAAGGAGCCGGCAACCGCCGATGCGCTCAAGCGCTACGAAAAGACCCTGGACGATCTGGCGCGCTCGATCGAAGACCCGCAGAACCCGGCGGCGAACAGCACGTTGCATGCCCTGGATCAGATCAACGTCTCCAACTGGCTCGACCGTTTGACGCTGCCAGCCACGGCCCGTCAATTGATCAATCAGCAAATTCGTACCCGCTATGACGAACCTTCGCGCCTGTCGCTGCTGTACTACGCACAACAGAGCCGGGTTTATCGCGGTGTGTCCGACCGTGACTTGCGCGCTTCGCGCCTGCTCGGGGGCAGCCCGGTGTTGGCACAAGCCTTCGTCAAACAGCTGAAAACCATCAAGACCAATTCCCCGGTCTCGTCCATTACCCAGGACAAGGATGGCGTGACCGTCAAAGTCGGCAGCGTTGGCTATCAGGCTGACTACGTCGTGGTCGCCGTGCCATTGCGCGCCCTGAACAAGATCCAGATGACCCCGGCGCTGGACGCCCAGCACATGGGCGCCATCAAAGGCACCAACTACGGTTGGCGCGACCAAATCATGCTGAAGTTCAAGACGCCGGTATGGGAAAGCAAGGCGCGCATGTCCGGCGAGATCTACAGCAACACCGGGTTGGGCATGTTGTGGGTCGAGCCAGCCCTGAAGGGCGGTGCCAACGTGGTGATCAACCTGTCCGGCGACAACGCGCGGGTGATGCAGGCCTTCGGCGACAAGCAGATGGCCGATCAGGTACTGATTCGCCTGCATGCCTTTTATCCACAGGCGCGCGGTTCGTTCACCGGTTATGAAATCCGCCGCTACAGCACCGACCCGTCGATGGGCGGCGCTTACCTGGCCTTCGGTCCGGGCCAGATCAGCAAGTACTGGCGCCTGTGGGAACGTCCGCTGCAGCGCATAGCGTTCGCTGGCGAACACACTGACACGTTGTACCCAGGCACGCTGGAAGGCGCATTGCGCACGGGTCAGCGGGCGGCAGGTCAGGTTGAAGACCTGGCGGCAGGCAAGTCGTTCGAGCCGGCGAAGGTTGTTCCGGCAGCGACCGCTGCGGCGGCCGGCGCAGTGGCGGCGAAGAAAGGCAACTTCTTCAGCAATCTGTTTGGTGGCTTGGATGACGAGAAGAAGCCGGAGCCGGTCAAGGCACCCGAGCCGGTCACACCGCCAGCACCGGCGCCCGCGCCAGTGGCCACCCCGGCACCAGCGCCCGTGGAAGCACCGAAGCCTGCAACACCGGTGAAAGCCGAGCCCGCCAAGAAGGCTCCGGCCAAGGCACCGGCGAAAAAGCCTGCGGCCAAGACCGAAGCCAAAAAAGCGCCAGCCAAGGCGCCTGTGAAGAAAGCCGAACTGGCGAAGAAACCAGCGACCAAACCCGCTTCGACCGCGGCAACGGACACCCAAGCGCAGTAAGCTTTTGGATTAAGGAAACGCGGCAGAAATGCCGCGTTTTTTTATGCCTTGAAGAACAGAACCGAATAAACCTCGTGGCGGAGGTGTTCTTCATTTGGACGTCATTTCTTTTCACACATTGGTCTTTAATCTTTCCTTAACTCACCCATTTCAGACTCTTTATCGTATTTCTCGATATTTCAAAGCGAAATTTTCCGCTTTAAATCGATAGATAACTCGATAGTCTTGGTCGCAATTCTCACAGGATTTGGGCATGCAGCTACGTAACTCTTCTTCCCGCTACGGTTGGGTCAGCATCTTCATGCATTGGGGCGTGGCGCTGGCGGTCTTCGGTCTGTTCGCGTTGGGGTTGTGGATGGTCGGTCTCGACTACTACAGCACCTGGCGCAAAGACGCGCCGGACCTGCACAAGAGCATTGGCCTGGTGTTGTTGGCAGTGATGATTCTTCGGGTGATCTGGCGCTTCATCAGCCCGCCGCCGCCCACACTGGAAAGCTATAGCCGCCTGACGCGCATGGGCGCGAAGTTCGGCCATTCGTTTCTGTACCTCGGCCTGTTTGCTGTGATGATTGCCGGTTACCTGATTTCCACCGCAGACGGTGTCGGGATTCCGGTGTTTGGCCTGTTTGAAGTTCCTGCACTGGTGTCCGGACTACCGGACCAGGCAGACACCGCCGGTGTGATTCATCTGTATCTGGCGTGGGCACTGGTAATTTTTTCCGGTCTCCATGCGTTGGCAGCATTGAAGCACCATTTTATCGATCGTGATGCGACCCTCACTCGTATGCTGGGCCGCAAAGCCTGAAGTTCAACCTCGACTCCAAAGGAATAGAAAGCATGTTGAAAAAGACCCTCGCCGCTCTGGCAATCGGTTCCGCTCTGCTGTCCGCCGGTCACGTAATGGCCGCTGACTACGTCGTCGACAAAGAAGGCCAGCACGCCTTCGTTGACTTCAAGATCAGCCACCTGGGCTACAGCTACATCACCGGTACCTTCAAGGATATCGACGGCAAGTTCAGCTTCGACGCCGCCAAGCCTGAAGCCAGCAAGATCGAGTTCAATGTGAATACCGCCAGCGTATTCACCAACCATGCCGAACGCGATAAGCACATCGCCAGCGGTGATTTCCTGAATGCGGCCAAATTCGCCAAGGCCACCTTCGTTTCCACCAGCGTCAAATCCACCGGCAAAAACGCCGCTGGCAAAGACACTGCCGATGTAGCGGGTGATCTGACCATCGCTGGCGTGACCAAGCCCGTCGTGGTCAAGGCTACGTTCCTGGGTGAAGGCAAGGATCCATGGGGCGGCTACCGTGCCGGCTTCGAAGGCACCACCAGCATCAAGCGTTCCGACTTCGGCAAGCAGAAAGACCTGGGCCCAGGGTCCGATGCGGTCGAGCTGTACGTTTCGTTTGAAGGCGTAAAAGCGAAGTAACTTTCGCACCTGACAAAAAAACGCCCCCGATCTCACGATCGGGGGCGTTTTTTATTGCCTGCCAACATTTTAATTACCACCACAAATCCCCTGTAGGAGCCGGCTTGCTGGCGATAGCGGAGTCTCCGCCGACATCCACGAGGCTGACACACCGTCATCGCCAGCAAGCCGGCTCCTACAGGGGAAATTGTCCGGCGCAGAATGTTTTTTGTCTGGCATAAAAAAATGCCCCGGATCGCGAGAGCCGGGGCATTTTTTTATTGTGGCGTTAAATCAGCGGTTGCGAGTCAGCAACGCCGGTTTTTCACCACGCGGACGGCCTGGCAGTTGATCAAGTTGCTCGGGAGTCGGGAAACGATCGGTTTTCGACTCCTTGTGAATGATCTTCGGTGCCGGACCGCGCGGGTTTTGCACGGCGGGTTCCGAGCGCGGCTGATCGTCACGCGCCGGGCGACGGTTGCGGCCTTCTTCGCGACGGGCCTGACCGTCACGTGGAGCGCCGTTGCGTGGACCGCTGCGCTTGGCCGGCGGCGTGCCGGTGGTGGCGCCGTCGCTGCTGCGCGGACCGCTTTGGCGACCCTGAGGCTTGCCGCCGGTGCGCGGAGCACCAGCGCCAGCGGCCGAACCTTGTGCCGGAGCACCTGGACGGCGGCCACGGCCCTGAGCCGGTTTGGCTTGAGGCACGTAGTCGACGCGGTTACCGAAGTTGTCGATATCGTCGTCCAGGAACTCGTCCGGAGCGCGATCAGCGGCAGCGCGTGGCGCCGGACGCTGTTGCTCTCGAGCCGGGGTGCCTTCGCGTGGTTTCTGCTCACGTGCCGGGCGTTCGCCACGGCCGCTGGCCGCCGGTTTTTCCTTGCCGCCCTTGTCCTTGCCTTTGTCTTTACGACCGCCGCCACCGCCGCTGCCGTTCGGACCGTCGCCGCGCGGGCCACGTGGGTTGCGCGGGTTACGCACATCCGGACGCTCGCGGACTTCCGGTTTTTCGGCTTCTACGGCGCTGGAATCGAAGCCCATCAGGTCGCCATCGGCGATTTTCTGCTTGGTCATGCGTTCGATGCTTTTCAGCAGCTTTTCTTCGTCCGGAGCCACCAGCGAGATCGCCTCGCCCGAACGACCGGCACGGCCGGTACGGCCGATGCGGTGTACGTAATCTTCGTCGACGTTCGGCAGTTCGAAGTTGACCACGTGTGGCAACTGATCGATGTCGAGGCCGCGTGCGGCGATGTCGGTGGCAACCAGGATGCGCACTTCGCCAGCCTTGAAGTCGGCCAGGGCTTTGGTGCGCGCGTTCTGGCTCTTGTTACCGTGGATCGCGACGGCGGTGAGGCCGTGTTTGTCCAGGTACTCGGCCAGGCGGTTGGCGCCGTGCTTGGTGCGGGTGAACACCAGAACCTGTTCCCAGGCGCCCGCGGTGATCAAGTGCGCCAGCAGCGAACGCTTGTGGTTGGCCGGCAGACGGAACACGCGTTGTTCGATGCGCTCGACCGTAGTGTTCGGCGGCGTGACTTCAATGCGTTCCGGGTTGTGCAGCAGCTTGCCGGCGAGGTCGGTGATGTCCTTGGAGAACGTCGCCGAGAACAGCAGGTTCTGGCGTTTGCTCGGCAGACGAGCCAGGACCTTCTTCACGTCATGGACAAAGCCCATGTCGAGCATGCGGTCGGCTTCGTCCAGCACGAGGATTTCCACGTGGGACAGATCGACGCTGCCTTGGCCGGCGAGGTCGAGCAGGCGGCCAGGGCAGGCCACCAGCACGTCAACACCACGGGACATGGCTTGAACCTGCGGGTTCATGCCGACGCCGCCGAAGATGCAGGCGCTGACGAACTTCAGGTCACGGGCATAGACCTTGAAGCTCTCGTGGACTTGAGCCGCGAGTTCGCGGGTTGGGGTCAGTACCAGCACGCGTGGTTGGCGCGGGCCGTGACGCTGGGATTTGTCCGGGTGACCGTTGGGGAACAACCGCTCCAGAATCGGAAGGGCGAAGCCGCCGGTTTTACCAGTACCTGTCTGAGCCGCAACCATCAGGTCGCGACCTTGCAACACGGCGGGAATGGCCCGCTGTTGCACCGGAGTAGGCTCGGTATAGCCCGCTGCCTCGATGGCGCGGACTAAAGCCTCGGAGAGACCGAGGGAAGCAAAGGACATGAGTAATCCTGTTTTAGTTAGGGCTTGGCCCAATGGGAGTCTTGCCTGGCGCGAATGGCGTTTAAGAAGAACGCAATCCCGTCCGGTCCTGCTGGGGCTTGAAAGCTCGTCTGAAGCGCTCGCGCGGGCTGAAAAGCTGCGCTGTAGCGGGGTCGAGATGCCTTGAACAAGTCCGAGCGTCCGGGCGTGAGCCTGGCGGGAAGGCCGGAGTATAACAGAGCAATCACTGCGCGCCGCTTTCCTGCTGCTCAACGGTTTTTCCGCGGGCAGCGGTGGCACCCGCGGCTGTCGTGCTGGCCGTCGGGTCGGCGCCATAACGGGCACTCAGTTCAGCGTAGGCGGGCTCGCGCTTGAACCGCTTGAGTTCGGCGCCGAAGCGTTGCACCAGCAAGTCCATGCCCGCATTGCGGCGCACCGCCAGGAACTGGCTCTGTTGGCTGATGACGATCGGGTTTTCGCTGATCTGGTCGCGGATGTTCAACTCGTCGAGTAAATGCTGGCCGACCCGGCGATCGGTGATCAGCAGGTCGATTCGCCCGCGCACCAGTTTGCCGAAGTTGGCTTCATGGGTGGGCGCCGGTTCGCGAGTGAACAGGGTCGATTCGCGAAAGTCCGGGCTGTACAGATAACCCGGAGACGTGCCGATTGTCAGGCCTTTCAGGTCCTCGAGGGTGCGAAACGGATGAGGTCGCTCGTTGGCGTAAAACATCACGAACTGAACTTCCGAGAGCGGTTCGCTGGGGTAGAGCAGGGTGGCTTCACGCTCTTCGCTATGAAAAATATCCAGCGCGCCATCGGCCTGGCCGGTTTCGAGCATCGACAGACAGCGCTTCCATGGCAGGAACTGCCACTCGACTTCAATCCCCAGGCGCTTGAAGACAATGGCTGTGGTTTCGTAGTCCAGGCCCAGCGATTTGCCGTTTTCCTCGTAGACGTAAGGCGCCCACGGTTCGGTGACAATGCGCAATTTCTCGCCCCGAGCGGCGAAGCTCAGGCAAGTGAAAACCAGCACGGCGATTAACTGCGGGATCAATGGCATGGGCTTGAGATTACGACGAGAAGCGGGAAAGAGCCAGAAACCGCCTGCAGATGCTCTATCTCCGTGTGTTGCATCACAATAAAAGTGCGTTGAATGCAAAATATCGCAGCCTGCGGCAGCTCCTACAGAGATTAAACATCCCCCTGTAGGAGCTGGCGCAGGCTGCGATATTTTGATCTTGCCTGTAACGATATTTAGCGCGGCAGCTTCAGGTTGTTCCACACCGCCAGACTCGCTTCAGCCTGGTTCAGTGTGTAGAAGTGCAGCCCCGGAGCGCCACCTTGCAGCAGGCGTTCGCACATCTCGGTGATGACTTGTTCACCAAAGCCTTGAATGCTCTGGGTGTCGTCGCCGTAGGCTTCCAGTTGTTTGCGGATCCAGCGCGGAATTTCCGCACCGCAGGCATCGGAGAAGCGCGCGAGCTTGCTGTAGTTGGTGATCGGCATGATCCCCGGAACGATCGGGATGTTCACGCCTTTCGCCCGTACACGCTCGACGAAGTAGAAGTAGCTGTCGGCGTTGAAGAAGTACTGGGTGATCGCACTGTCGGCGCCGGCGTTGGCCTTGCGCACGAAGTTGTTCAGATCGTCCTCGAAATTGCGCGCTTGCGGATGCATTTCCGGGTAAGCGGCGACTTCGATGTGGAAATGATCGCCGGTCTCTTCACGAATGAATTCAACCAGGTCATTGGCGTGGCGCATTTCACCGCTGGCCATGCCCATGCCTGAAGGCAGGTCACCGCGCAGGGCAACAATGCGTTTGATGCCGGCTGCCTTGTATTGCGCCAGCAGGCCGCGCAAGTCGTCCTTGCTGTCGCCCACGCAAGACAGATGCGGTGCGGCAGGGACTTTGACTTCGCTTTCGAGCTGCAACACGGTGTTGAGGGTTCGATCACGGGTCGAACCGCCGGCGCCGTAGGTGCAGGAGAAGAAATCGGGATTGTACGTAGCCAGCTGACGAGCAGTGGCGAGCAGCTTTTCATGCCCAGCGTCGGTCTTCGTAGGGAAGAATTCGAAACTGTAGCGACGGTCTTGGGACATGGTCATATCCTTGGAAACGCGTAAGCCTGTGGGGCTGGTTTGTCCGCGATCGCCAGCAAGCCGGCTCCTGCAGGGTTTGTATCGTACTCACGTACGACCGCTCCCCTGTAGGAGCCGGCTTGCTGGCGATGCAGGCGACGCGGTGCATCAGAACACCGCGCAGCCGGCCAGCGAATCAGTAGCGGTAAGCGTGCGGCTTGAACGGACCTTCGACAGTCACGCCGATGTAGTCGGCCTGGGTCTTGGTCAGTTGAGTCACGACGCCGCCGAAACCGCGGACCATTTCCAGGGCCACTTCTTCGTCGAGTTTCTTCGGCAGTACTTCAACGGTCAGGCGCTCGGCTTTCTGGGCTGGCGACAGGTCGGCGTACTTCTGGCCGAACAGGAAGATCTGGGCCAGAACCTGGTTGGCGAACGAGCCGTCCATGATGCGGCTTGGGTGACCGGTTGCGTTACCCAGGTTAACCAGACGGCCTTCGGCCAGCAGGATCAGGTAGTCGTCGTTCTGGGCATCGAATGCGCCAGGACCGGTACGGTGGATCTTGTGAACCTGTGGCTTCACTTCTTCCCATGCCCAGTTCTTGCGCATGAAAGCGGTGTCGATTTCGTTGTCGAAGTGACCGATGTTGCAGACGACAGCGCGTTTCTTCAGGGCTTTGAGCATGTTCGCGTCGCAAACGTTGACGTTGCCGGTGGTGGTCACGATCAGGTCGATCTTGCCCAGCAGTGCCTTGTCGATGCTTGCTTCAGTACCGTTGTTGATGCCGTCGATGAACGGCGAAACCAGTTCGTAACCGTCCATGCAGGCTTGCATGGCGCAGATCGGGTCGACTTCGGAAACCTTAACGATCATGCCTTCCTGACGCAGGGACTGAGCGGAGCCCTTGCCCACGTCACCGTAACCGATGACCAGCGCTTGCTTGCCGGACAGCAGGTGGTCGGTACCGCGCTTGATGGCGTCGTTCAGGCTGTGACGGCAGCCGTACTTGTTGTCGTTCTTGCTCTTGGTCACCGAGTCGTTGACGTTGATGGCCGGGATTTTCAGCTCGCCCTTGGCCAGCATGTCCAGCAGGCGGTGAACGCCGGTGGTGGTTTCTTCGGTCACGCCGTGGACGCGGTCCAGGATCGCCGGGTATTTCTTGTGCAGCAGCTCGGTCAGGTCGCCGCCGTCGTCGAGGATCATGTTGGCATCCCAAGGCGCGCCATCCTTCAGGATGGTTTGCTCCAGGCACCACTCGTACTCTTCTTCAGTTTCGCCTTTCCAGGCGAAAACCGGGATACCGGCAGCAGCGATGGCGGCAGCGGCCTGGTCCTGAGTCGAGAAAATGTTGCAGGACGACCAACGCACTTCGGCACCCAGGGCAACCAGGGTTTCGATCAGCACGGCAGTCTGAATGGTCATGTGGATGCAACCGAGGATTTTCGCGCCTTTGAGCGGTTGCTCGGCGGAGTACTTGCGGCGCAGACCCATCAGGGCTGGCATTTCGGATTCGGCGATGATGGTTTCGCGACGGCCCCAGGCAGCCAGGGACATGTCGGCGACTTTGTAATCGTTAAAATCTGCAGGCGTGATAACAGCGCTCATGATGAGCCTCCATTCGTAATGTATGCGAATGGGCGCCGTTGTGCGTTTAGTGTCTGGCCGTGGCCAGGCAACGCCCCATCCGAGCCTGACAGGTCGAACCTGCTGCAGCGCCCCTCGGACAGGTGGCGGGAAAACGGTATCAATGGAACGTTACCGTTTTGAAACGGGGGCGATTATAGCGGGCTATGCTGATCTTCCAAAGCCTTTCTGCAGGTCAATGTCCGAACGGTAATCGAGACCATAGTCGATGGTTAATAGAGCTCTAGTCCGGGCTCTGCCATGATGGCCGGCATCAATCGGCAAGACGGTCAGGAGTGAATATGAATTTCCACACCCGCAAATGGGTAAAACCCGAAGACCTCAACCCCAACGGCACGCTGTTCGGCGGCAGCCTGTTGCGCTGGATCGACGAAGAAGCGGCGATCTACGCCATCGTCCAGCTGGGCAATCAGCGCGTGGTCACCAAGTACATTTCCGAAATCAACTTCGTCAGCGCGTCGCGCCAGGGCGACATCATCGAACTGGGCATCACCGCCACCGAGTTCGGCCGTACGTCGATCACCCTGACCTGCGAAGTGCGCAACAAGATCACCCGCAAAAGCATCCTGACGGTGGAGAAGATGGTCTTCGTCAACCTCGGTGAAGACGGCTTGCCCGCACCGCATGGCCGAACCGAGATCAAGTACGTCAAGGATCAGTTTCAGGATGATGGTATCCGCGAGTAATGCGAGCCCTGTAGGAGCCGGCTTGCTGGCGATGGCGTCATCAGCGACACCGCTTAAACCGAGCCGGCCCCCAGCAGGCGAAGGCGCCATCAGCATCACCAAAGAAAACCGAGTCGCAGCGATCGCCAGCAAGCCGGCTCCTACAGGAGACTGTTTCGTTTGGGTGTGCAGTGAACAGCGACGAACCCCACGTGTCGTACCTACATGACACGCCACAGGTTCAGGAGCTTCAATGGACACGCAAAAAGACGGCAAGACCCCGGACCTCTCGGCGAAAGAGCAGCATGAGGTCGACAAGAGCCAGCCTCCGCGCGCGGCGGTGCTGCACGAAATCATCCGGACACAGGGCGATCAGGAACTTGAACGCAGCATCGCCGCGCTCTGGTGGTCGGCGTTGGCCGCCGGCCTGACCATGGGGCTTTCGCTGATGGCCATGGGGTTGCTCAATTCCCGTCTGCCGGACGCCGAAGGTTTCAAGGTCATCGCCAGTTTCGGCTACTGTGCCGGTTTTCTCGCGGTGATCCTCGCCCGCCAGCAACTGTTCACCGAAAACACCCTGACGGCCGTGCTGCCGATCATGAGCAAGCCGACACTGGGTAACTTCGGCCGGTTACTGCGATTGTGGTCGGTGGTGCTGGTGGGCAACCTCTGCGGCACCTTGCTGGTCGCGTATGTGATGCTGCATCTGCCGATTTTCGACAGCAAGACCGACCTGGCCTTCCTCGACATCGGCCGCAAGGTCATGGAAAACGATGCCGGCCAGATGTTCGCCAAGGGCATCGTTTCGGGCTGGATGATCGCCACCATGGTCTGGATGATCCCGTCCATGGAGAGCGCCAAGATGTGGATCATCATCCTCATCACCTACTTCATGGCGCTGGGGGATTTCACCCACATCGTGGTCGGGTCGGCCGAGGTTTCGTATCTGGTGTTTGCCGGGGAGCTGCCGTGGAAGGATTTCTGGCTGGTGTTCGCCGGTCCGACGCTGGTGGGCAACATCATCGGAGGCAGCTTTATTTTTGCGTTGATCAGCCATGCGCAAATTCGCAGTGAGTCCGGTGCGCCTAAAAAGAAGGGTAGCGAAGCCAGGCTGACCGCTGACGAAGACGCCAGGTAACGAGGGCGGGCGAGGTATCAACGCTCGCCCGGCCAGTCAGTCGGACACATTGACCGCAGCCACACCGTGACGCTGCAGGTAAATGAACAGCAGCGCGGTCAGCATCGTCAGCCCACTGACCAGCGCGCCGGTCCACGGCAAGTCCGCCAGATCGGCACCACTGGCGACCACCAGCCCGCCGATCCAGGCCCCGGCTGCGTTGCCCAGATTGAATGCACTCTGATTCAACGTCGAACCCAGGTTCGGCGCTTCATGAGCCTGATCAATAATCAGCAGTTGCAGGATCGGGCGCAGCGCGAAGGCAAAGATCCCCCACAGCACCAGCGTAATCGCCGCCGGGATCACCGAATGGCTGGTCTGCGTGAACGCTGCCAGCACAAGCACCACCGACAGTGCCATGCCCACCAGCGATGGCAGCAGGCGACTGTCGGCCAATCGACCGCCGAGCATGCTGCCCGCCGTCAGACCCACGCCAAACAACAGCAGCATGATGGTCACGCCATGGGGGCTGACGCCGGTGATGTCCTGCAGGATCGGCGCGATGTAAGTGAACACGCTGAACAGACTGGTCGATGCCAATACGCTCATGCCCAGTGCCAGCAGCACATTGACCTTGCCCAGCACTTTGAACTCGCTGGCCAGGTTGGCCTTGTCCATGGCGATGTTCTTCGGCAGCCAGACCCATTGCGCGATCGCGGCAATCACACCGATCACCGACACCGCCCAGAACGTCGAACGCCAACCGGCGTATTGCCCGAGTGCGGTACCCAACGGCACGCCGAGCACGTTGGCCAGCGTGAGGCCGGTGAACATCATGGCAATCGCCTGGGCCCGTTTGTTCGGTGCCACCAGGCCGGCGGCGACCACCGAACCGATGCCGAAAAATGCGCCATGGCACAGTGCAGTAATCACGCGCGCGGCCATCAGCGTGGCGTAGTTCGGCGCCAGTGCACACAGGATGTTGCCGAAGATAAACATCAGCGTCATGCCCAGCAGCGTGGCTTTGCGCGGCATGTTGGCGGTGCCGACCGCGAGGATCGGCGCGCCGAACACCACGCCCAGGGCGTAACCGGTGATCAGCAGGCCGGCGTCGGGAATGCTCACGGCAAGGTCGCGAGCGACGTCGGGCAGCAGGCCCATGATGACGAATTCAGTGGTGCCGATGCCGAACGCGGCAACAGCGAGGGCAAGCAAAGCGAGTGGCATGCGCAAGGTCTCTGTCGGTAGTCTTGACGCTGTGATCAGGCATACGCATGCCGACGACCGTTCTCGAGGAGAGCGGGCTGAGGCAGAAATTATTGGAATTAGTCTGAGCGCAACTGAGTGCGGCGTGGTCGCTTGCAGTATAAACAGCTGCTGACATATGGCGAATCAATTCTCCCCGATCACTGTAGGAGCGAGCTTGCTCGCGATGGTCGTCAACGATAACGCGTGCTTTCTGTTTAAACGCGGTGTCTCGACGTTCTTCGCGAGTATGCTCGCTCCTACAAGGGATCGCGGCGGTTACAAAAGGAGCGTGCCGTGCTTGCGACGGCTTTGGTGTTGGTGGCGGCGCTGTTGCACGCGGCGTGGAATACGCTGATTAAATTCAGCGCGGAACGGTTGTTGGTCGTGGCCTGCATGGACAGCGTGGCGATGTTGTTTGTCGCCCTGATGCTGCCTTTCGTGGCGTTGCCGCCGATTGAAATCTGGCCGTGGATCCTGGCGTCGGCGGCGTTCGAGTTGCTCTATCGCTATTTGCTGATTCAGGCCTATCGGGTCGGCGATCTGGGGCTGGTCTATCCATTGATGCGTGGGCTGTCGCCGCTGGTGGTGCTGGCGCTGACGCTGATCTTTGCCGGAGAAGTGCTGACCCCTCAGCAGATCTTCGGAATCCTGCTGATTCCGTTCGGCATGCTGTGCTTGCTGTGGCAGGGCGGTGGCGGCACACGTCTGCCGTGGTCGATGCTGCCGGTGGTCGCACTGATCGGTCTGTGCATCGGCTGCTACACCTTTATCGACGGTCAGGCGTTGCGGCGCTGGGCGCATCCGCTGGATTACCTGGTCTGGGTGACCTTACTCAGCGCCTGGCCGTTTCCGTTGCTGGCACTGGTGCGCAAACGCCCGGCGTTCATACTGTTCTGGCGTGAACAGTGGCGACTGGGGTTGGCGGTCGGGTTTTGCGTGTTGTTCAGCTACGCTCTGGTGCTGTGGGCGATGCTGCTGGGTTCGATTGCCGAGGCCGCGGCCTTGCGCGAAATCAGCGTGATTCTGGTGGTGCTGTTTGGCATGCGCTACCTGAAAGAACCTTTCGGCCGCCCTCGGCTCCTGGCCTGTGGGCTGGTGTTGATCGGTATGTTGGTGATGAAGTTTTGACTGGCTCACTGTCGACGAACGCTCGACACATGAAACTTGAAGAAGGGATGACTTTATGACGGTTGCTTTGTGGTGCATTTTGATCGCGATTTTCCTGCCTTTCCTGTGCACGGGCGTGGCCAAGATCAGTGGCGGTTACCGGTTGAGAGACAACCATGACCCCCGGGATTTTCTTGATTCGCTGGAAGGTTTGGGCAGGCGCGCGAATGCGGCGCAACTGAACAGTTTTGAAATCTTCCCGGCGTTCGCTGCGGCGGTGATCGTGGCGCATCTGGCGGGCAATGCCGAGCTGGTGACCATTAATGTGTTGTCGGTTTTGTTTATCACCAGCCGGTTGCTGTACATCATTTGCTACCTGGCGGACTGGCATATTTTGCGGACGTTGGTGTGGTTTGTGGGGCTGGGGCTGATTGTCAGTCTCTTTGTGGTTTCTGCTTAAGAGCCACATCAAAAGATCGCAGGCTTCGCCAGCGCCTACAACGATCGATGCGTCTGCGGCGAACCCGATCAATGTAGGCGCTGGCGAAGCCTGCGATCTTTTGACTTTAGAGCTTGTCGGCCACCTGCGGCACTTGCGGCAATGCTGCACCTTTGGGCCACAGCATCCAGATCTGCCCCTGCTGTTTCATGTCGCCAGCCAATTGCCCGGCCGCTTCCCCGGTGCCCCAGAACAGATCCGCCCGAACTTCACCGGCAATCGCACCGCCGGTGTCCTGGGCCGCCACTGGACGAACCAGCGCCGTGCCGTCCGGCCGCGTTGTGGATAACCACATCAGACTGCCCAGTGGAATCACTTTGCGGTCGACTGCGGCGCTATAACCTGCGGTCAACGGAACATTCAGCGAGCCGCGAGGGCCTTCGTTGCTGTCCGGGTTGCGAGTGAAGAACACATAGCTGGGGTTGCTGCCGAGCAGTTCCGGAATGCGCGTCGGGTTGGCCTTGGCCCAGTTGCTGATCGCACCCATGGTCACGTCTTCTTTTTTCAGTTCGCCTTGTTCCACCAGCCAGCGGCCGATCGGTCGATAGGGATGGCCATTCTGGTCGGCGTACGCGATGCGCAACTGGCGGCCGTCATTGAGCTGGATGCGACCCGAGCCCTGGATTTGCAGGAATTGCAGGTTCATCGGATCGGTCAGCCACGCCACCACCGGCGCCTTGACCCCTTTGGTTTCGATCGTTGCCGCATCGTCGTAAGGCTTGAGCACGCGGCCTTCGAGCCGTCCGCGCAGGCGTTTGCCTTTAAGCTCCGGGTAAATGCTGTCCAGGGAGACAATGATCATGTCTTCGGGCACGCCATATACCGGGATATTCGCCACAGCGGTCTGGGTCAGGCTGCCGGGGTAGACCGGTTCGTAGTAACCGGTGATCAACCCGTTGGGGTTGTCGTTGGCGGCACGCAGGCCGTAGACGTCGAGGTTCTGTTTGAGGAAGCCGCGAATATCGGTGGCGGTTTGCGGCACATTGGCGGCAGCGGCGCAGGTCGGGCCCCAGACCGGATCGGTCTTGAGTCGGGTGCAGGCGCTACGCCACGAACCGAAACCGGCAACCAGGTCGTTATCGGACACTGCGGGCAGGGCTTCCCAGGTGGCGCTGGAATACGTCGCCAGTGCGTGGGTTTTCGGTTTGTTGTTGTCACCACCGGTGCAGCCTGCAAGCACGGCCACTATCGGGAGGGTCCAGGCGAGGCGAGGGCGCCATGCCTTGAAACGGCTGTTCATGGAGTAATTCCTTTGCCGGTTGCGCGAGTGCTCCCTGCGCTCGAACAACCCGTATTGATAATAGGGCTATTGGTGTTTGTCGGTGACGCGAGGATACTGGCCGCCGTTTCCCGTGACCTGAAGCCACCATGACATTTAAAAGACTTTCCGTTGTATTGCTGGCCTGCCTGACGTTGTCTGCGTGTGGCGGTGTCGACCCGAACTCGCCACTGGGCCAGCGCAAGGCGATCTTCAAGCAAATGCTCAAGACCGGCGAAGACCTGGGCGGCATGTTGCGCGGCCGCATTCCATTCGACGGTCCGAAGTTCGCTGACGGCGCGGTGAAGCTCGATGCGCTGTCCCATGAGCCGTGGAAGCATTTTCCGCAGGTGCGCGAAGATGATCACACCAGTGCCAAAAGCGATGTCTGGCAGAAACAGGCACGCTTTCAGGAAATGGCCCGCACCCTTGAAGCCAGCACCGGTGAATTGGTGATTGCCAGCAAGGTCCAGCCTTACAAGGCCAGTAACCTCGGGCCGGCGGTGCAGAAAGTCGAAGATGCCTGCAGTGCCTGTCATAAAGAGTTTCGGGATCATTGATTTGCAGCGCTTTGTCTGACGCTTTCGCGAGCAAGCCCGCTCCCACATTTGAAATGCATGCCCTGTGGGAGCGGGCTTGCTCGCGAAGGCATCAGCCAGAGCACTAAAGATCCGGGAAAGGTCGCTGCTTTTATTTATCCAGCTCATCCAGCGCATCCTGCAATTCCTTGCGGGATTCGGCGAGTTTGTCTTTACGCTTGTTGATCTTCTCGGGATCACCTTTCTTCATGGCTTTGTCCAGGTCTGCCTGACGTTGGCTGACTTCATGTTTGGCGTCGAGAACCTTGTTCTCCCGTTCCTTTTTCAGCGAGGCGTCAGTGCAATGAGTGGTGACTTCGCTCAAAGCGGTTTCCAGGCCCGCCTGCTGATCGGCGTTGCCGTGGGATTTGGCCAGTTCGATCTGATTGATGATGCCCTGTTTCTTGGCGGCGCAACCGGTCAGGCCCGGGGCCTCTTCGGCGGCCATCAGCGGAGCGGCCATCACACCGCAAAGAGTCAGCAGGGCGAGCGGTGAAAGAAATCTCATAAAAGCTCCATGTACAAAGTGCAAATCGGATCGGTATGGCGGTGGGCGTTTGAGCCCATCGGCACCTTTGGGTTCCCGGGTGGGCGAGCACCTGCGGTCGCTAAAACCCGTCGATTCCCGCCGCACGTAATGTGTCACTCAAGGCCAGGACCTGCGGGTCGCGGAAAAATGCGCTCAATTGCGCTGCGCGTCCCGGGCCGATACCGGCCTCGGCCTGCCATTGTTCGGTGTTTCGTTGTGCCAGTGCCTGCCATGAATCGGCAAGCTGCGCCTGGCCGATCGGCGGTAATCCCAGGGCTTTGAGCCAGCGAGCAAAAGGGCGTTGGCGGGCGCTGGCGAAACTGTTTAAAAGACGAGTCGTGCTGCGCTCGCCGAAACCGTCAATGTTAGCAAGCTCTTGAGCATCGAGGGTCAACCAATCCAGCAGGCCGTTCAAACGGCCTGTTTCGAGAAGTTTCTCCCAGGTGCCGGGACCTACATGAGTCAAGGCCAGCCCTTGCTTGCCACTGAGCCAGGCCAGTCGCGCGAGGAATTGGCTCTCGCAACCGGGCGTCGGCTGCCAGCAGCTCAACGGATGAAAGTCTGCTGCCAACGGTATGTTTAATTCGGCGCGTTCGTCGGCGCGCAGAACCACACCGTCGAGCCTGGGAATGGTCAGCCCCGCCAGGCTGATGGACACCTGATCGCCGGGCCGTATATCCAGTTCCTCCCAGCGTCGCAGGGAGCTGACGCTCACGCGTTTGATCTGCCGGTCATCGAGCGTTACCGGTTTCAGCTCCAGCACCGGTGTGATCCGTCCGGTACGACCGATCTTGAAATCGACTTTTCGCACTTCGGCCAGCGCCTGGGCGAAGGGGTATTTCCAGGCGATGGCCCAGTAAGGTGTTTTTACCTGCCAGCGCTCGGCTGAGGGGCGCCGACTCTGGCGCAGGACGACACCGTCGCTGGCAAAGGGGAGCGGCGAGCGGTACCAGTGATCGCGCCAGCGTTCGGCATCGGCGAATGTCTGGATCGGCTGGCTGTAAGGCACCGTGCCCGGCAGCCCCAGTTCATCCAGTGCCTCGATACGGGCGGGCAGGCTGGCCGGGCCTTGCGGCCAATCCCAGGCAAACAGCCCGATGCCAGCGGCTTGCTCAGGGGCGAGTTCCTTGCGGGCCATCAGGCCGGCTACCGTGGAACGGGCATTGAGGCTGCCGGCCTTGGCTTGTACATGGTCGATCAGGCGCCAGTAGAGTTCGCCTTGCACGAGCAAATCCACGGGTTGCGCCAGTTGTCGGGGAATAGCGGGGATCAGTCGCGCCGAGGCCGTCCAGTCCTGTCCGTGCAGGCCGTCACCGCGACTGATCGCCTGATGCAGCACGCCGTTGCGATAGATCAGCGTCACGGCCACGCCGTCGACCTTGGGTTGTATCCAGATGTCATTGCGATCGCGTAGCCAGGCCTCGACCGCATGAGTATCCCGGAGTTTTTCCAGGCCCGTGTGGGCGATGGGGTGGGGAATCTTGCCGACCGCTGTGCGCAATGGTTCGGGCGCCTGGCCCGCGTTAAAGCACTTACGCCATTCGGTCAGCTGTGCACGAGACTGATCGTAGAGTTCGTCGGCGATCAATGAGCGTCCGTGGCGGTGGTAGCTGTCGTCCCAAAGGTCGATCTGTTTTTGCAGGGCAGTGACTTCGTCCAGAGCCCTGGCGGGTGGCCAGTCGGGGCAATCGGCAGCGTTTGAGATTGAGCAGACCAGGGTCAGGAAGAAAATCGAAAACAGGCGCAGAAGCATGGTGAGCGTCCTTGCTCAGGGGGATGCTTTCAAGGTTAGTCAGCTTTCTGGCTTTGGCAGCGAGGATGTTTTTCGGTGTGTTTCGACACAGGAAGATCTTTTGGATTTCTGGCAATAAAAAGCCCCGCACGGCGAACCGTGCAGGGCTTTTGGTACCGGCGGGGAAGTCTTACAGACCGGCAGCCGAACGGAGGTCGTCGGCGCGGTCGGTTTTTTCCCAAGTGAATGTGGTGAAAGTGTCATCGCCCACAGTCTTGGTAGCCGGAGTGCGACCGAAGTGGCCGTACGCAGCGGTTTCCTGGTACATCGGGTGCAGCAGGTCGAGCATGGTGGTGATTGCGTATGGACGCAGGTCGAACACTTCGCGAACCAGTTTGACGATTTTGTCGTCGCTGATTTTGCCGGTGCCGAAGGTGTTCAACGAGATCGAAGTCGGTTGAGCAACACCGATCGCGTAGGAAACCTGAATCTCGCAACGCTCGGCCAGGCCGGCAGCGACGATGTTCTTGGCTACGTAACGACCGGCATAGGCAGCCGAACGGTCAACCTTCGATGGATCTTTACCGGAGAACGCGCCGCCACCGTGACGGGCCATGCCGCCGTAGCTGTCGACGATGATCTTGCGACCGGTCAGGCCGCAGTCACCTACCGGGCCACCGATGATGAACTGGCCGGTCGGGTTGATGTGGAACTGGGTGTCTTTGGTCAGCAGTTCGGCAGGCAGCACGTGCTTGACGATCAGCTCCATCACGCCTTCGCGCAGGTCTTTGTACGACACTTCAGGGTTGTGCTGGGTCGACAGAACAACGGCGTCGATACCGACAACCTTGCCGGCTTCGTAACGGCAAGTCACTTGCGACTTGGCGTCCGGACGCAGCCAAGGCAGCAGGCCGGATTTACGGGCTTCGGCCTGGCGCTGAACCAGTTGGTGCGAAAAGGTGATCGGCGCTGGCATCAGCACGTCGGTTTCGTTGCTGGCGTAGCCGAACATCAGGCCCTGGTCGCCGGCGCCCTGATCTTCAGGCTTGGCACGGTCGACACCCTGGTTGATGTCAGGGGACTGCTTGCCGATGATGTTCATCACACCGCAAGTGGCGCCGTCGAAGCCGACATCGGAGCTGTTGTAGCCGATGTCGAGAATCACGTTACGCACGATTTCTTCCAGGTCGACCCAGGCCGACGTGGTGACTTCACCTGCGATGATTGCCACGCCGGTTTTCACCAGCGTCTCGCACGCCACGCGGGCGAACTTGTCTTCAGCAATGATGGCGT
The DNA here is from genome assembly GCF_007828295.1 of Pseudomonas sp. SJZ080. Taxonomy (NCBI): domain Bacteria; kingdom Pseudomonadati; phylum Pseudomonadota; class Gammaproteobacteria; order Pseudomonadales; family Pseudomonadaceae; genus Pseudomonas; species Pseudomonas sp. SJZ080. Next base: position 95,764 of record NZ_VIUK01000011.1, on the reverse strand, counting down.
CCAGCACCGCATCGGAAATCTGGTCGGCGATTTTGTCCGGATGCCCTTCGGACACAGACTCGGAGGTGAAGAGGGAGTATTCGCTCATCTCGATTTTTTCCTGAATTTACCGATGGTGAGTGTCGCCAGTCGGCCGCTGAAAGTGGCGGACCTGAATCTGGAAACCATTACGTAAGCCTACATAGAGGCTTTCCCCGGGAACGAGTCCCGCAGCGGTGGCCCAACGGGCCAGATCGTCCTGTTCAAACCCCAACCAGAGATCACCGCAGGCCTCCCTGGCCCAACTCTGGTTGTGGCTACATAACTCTGTCACGAGCAGGCTACCGCCCGGTTGCAGTAAATTGGCCATGTGCTTGAGCGCATCGGCCGGCGCGGCAAAATGGTGCAGCACCATGTTCAGTACAACGCAATCGGCCTTGAGGCTGACACCATTCAATGCATCGGCCAGTTGCAGGCTGACGTTAGCCAGCGTTTCGCGTTCGCAGACCTGGCGTGCCAGTTCGAGCATCGCCGTGCTGTTGTCCAGCGCCGTGACGTGCGTGAAGCGGCGCGCCAGTTCCGGCAGAAAAGCGCCGTCGCCAGGGCCGACTTCAATGGCCGTGGCCCCTTCACTGAAGCTTAGTTTGTCGAGCAAGGCCACCACGCTTTCGCGGTACTGCGGCAGGCCGGCAATCAAGTCCTGCTGGGCACGAAACTTCTCCGCGACCCGTGAGAAAAAGTCCTGGCTGGCCGCCGCCCGTTGCCCGTGGACCTGACCGATCCGCGACTGCACTTCAGCAGGCAGGGTCAGGTTGTCCACTTCTTCGAGCAGTGCAGCGTGCAACTTGCCGCCCAGCAGATCGGTGTGGGGCAGGGCGCGACGGTAGAAAATCGCATTGCCTTCACGGCGGGTTGCCACCAGGTCGGCCTGGGCCAGCACCTTGAGGTGATGACTCATGCCCGACTGGCCGATGCCGAAGATCTGCGCCAGTTCCAGTACGCCAAACGAATCGTTGGCCAGCGCGCGCAATACATTCAGCCGCAGAGGATCGCCGCCGGCCTTGCACAGGGCCGCCAGCTCATCGCACTCGTCATGTTGAATGGAAGGCACGCGTAAATTCATAGGGCCAGCAGTCTAGTGATGGTCAGAAATCCCTGCAAGAGCAATATCAAAAAGTTTTGATATTGGTCGATAGATGGCACTTCTCGGGGAAACGGTCACTCTACAAATCGTCAGCGGAAAGGTTTCACCAGGCGAATGCGACTTTATCCACCGGAAAAACGCCTTCAGATGAGTATCTGTCATTGCCCCGAGGCGGGTCGGTGAGGGAAAATGCTCGCCTTTTTTCCGTTTCGTTTTATTCACTCTCGATTCAATATCCGCAGGAGAACAGCGATGCCCAGCCGTCGTGAGCGTGCCAACGCCATTCGTGCCCTCAGCATGGATGCCGTGCAAAAAGCCAACAGCGGCCATCCCGGTGCCCCTATGGGTATGGCGGATATCGCCGAAGTACTTTGGCGTGACTACCTGAAGCACAACCCGAGCAATCCATCGTTCGCCGACCGTGACCGCTTCGTGCTGTCCAACGGTCACGGTTCGATGCTGATCTACTCGCTGCTGCACCTGACCGGCTACGACCTGTCGATCGATGACCTGAAAAACTTCCGCCAACTGCACAGCCGCACCCCGGGCCACCCGGAATTCGGCTACACCCCTGGCGTCGAGACCACCACCGGGCCACTGGGCCAGGGTCTGGCCAACGCCGTGGGTTTCGCCCTGGCAGAAAAAGTCCTGGCGGCGCAGTTCAACCGTCCGGGCCACAACGTTGTCGACCACCACACCTACGTGTTCCTGGGTGATGGCTGCATGATGGAAGGCATTTCCCACGAAGTCGGCTCCCTGGCCGGTACGTTGGGACTGGGCAAGCTGATCGCCTTCTACGATGACAACGGTATCTCCATCGACGGCGAAGTCGAAGGCTGGTTCACCGATGACACCCCTAAGCGTTTCGAAGCCTACAACTGGCAGGTGATCCGCAACGTCGACGGTCATGATCCGGAAGAGATCAAGATCGCCATCGACACTGCACGCAAAAGCGCGCAGCCAACCCTGATCTGCTGCAAGACCACCATCGGTTTCGGTTCGCCGAACAAGCAAGGTAAAGAAGACTGCCACGGCGCCCCGTTGGGTGACGCGGAAATTGCTCTGACCCGCACCGCATTGAAGTGGAACCACGGTCCGTTCGAAATCCCGGCCGACATTTATGCCGAGTGGGACGCCAAGGAAGCCGGCCTTGCGGTCGAAGCCGAGTGGGATCAGCGTTTTGCTGCCTATTCCGCGGCTTTTCCTGAGCTGGCCAACGAACTGGTCCGTCGTCTGAGCGGCGAACTGCCGGCTGACTTCGCTGAAAAAGCGTCTGCCTATATTGCTGAAGTCGCGGCCAAGGGCGAAACCATCGCCAGCCGTAAAGCCAGCCAGAACGCCCTGAATGCCTACGGCCCGATGCTGCCGGAATTCCTCGGCGGCTCCGCTGACCTGGCCGGTTCCAACCTGACCCTGTGGAAAGGTTGCAAAGGCGTCACCGCCGAAGACGCCAGCGGCAACTACGTGTACTACGGCGTTCGCGAGTTCGGCATGAGCGCGATCATGAACGGCGTGGCTTTGCACGGCGGTCTGGTGCCTTATGGCGCGACCTTCCTGATGTTCATGGAATACGCCCGCAACGCCGTGCGCATGGCCTCGCTGATGAAGAAGCGCGTGCTGTTCGTCTACACCCACGACTCTATCGGTCTGGGCGAAGACGGCCCGACTCACCAGCCGATCGAGCAACTGACCAGCCTGCGCAGCACACCGAACCTCGACACCTGGCGTCCAGCCGATGCCGTTGAATCGGCAGTGGCCTGGAAGTTTGCCCTGGAGCGTAACGACGGTCCTTCGGCCTTGATCTTCTCGCGTCAGAACCTGCAGCACCAAACCCGCAACGCGATTCAGATCGAAGAGATCTCCCGTGGCGGTTACGTACTGAAGGACTGCGCAGGCGAGCCTGAGCTGATTCTGATCGCCACCGGTTCGGAAGTGGGTCTGGCGGTTCAGGCTTACGACAAGCTGACCGAGCAAGGTCGCAAGGTGCGCGTTGTCTCGATGCCTTGCACCAGCGTGTTCGATGCCCAGGATGCCGGCTACAAGCAATCGGTCCTGCCGTTGCAGGTCAGCGCCCGTATCGCCATCGAAGCCGCTCATGCGGACTACTGGTACAAGTACGTGGGCCTGGAAGGTCGCGTCATCGGCATGACCACCTACGGTGAGTCGGCGCCTGCGCCAGCCTTGTTCGAAGAGTTCGGCTTCACCCTGGAAAACATTCTGGGTCAGGCTGAAGAGCTGCTGGAAGACTGATCCAGAAGTTGCGTCGTCCGGACTGCCGCCTTCGCGAGCAAGCCCGCTCCCACATTGGAATGCATTCCCTTGTGGGAGCGGGCTTGCTCGCGAAGACGGTGGTTCGGTCAACGTTGCAATAACGGATTCACCACGGTAATCGAGAACCCCATGCCTCAACCGCGTCCCTACAAAGTTGCACTCAACGGCTACGGCCGGATTGGTCGTTGCGTCTTGCGTGCGTTGTTCGAGCGAGGCGAGAAGGCCGGGTTTGAGATTGTCGCGATCAACGATCTGGCCGACATGGCCAGCATCGAATACCTGACACGCTTCGACTCCACGCACGGGCGTTTTCCCGGCGAAGTGAAGGTCGACGGCGATTGTCTGCATATTAATGGCGACTGCGTGAAGGTCCTGCGCAGTGCTACCCCCGAAGGCATCGATTGGGCGTCTCTCGACGTCGATCTGGTGCTGGAGTGCTCCGGCGCTTACCACACCCGCGAAGATGGCCAGCGTTTCCTCGAGGCCGGCGCCCCGCGTGTGCTGTTTTCCCAGCCGATGGCCAGCGAGGCGGATGTCGACGCCACCATCGTCTACGGCGTGAACCAGGATTGCCTGACCGGCGACGAGCTGCTGGTGTCCAACGCGTCCTGCACCACCAACTGCGGCGTGCCGCTGTTGCGCCTGCTGGATCAGGCCATTGGTCTGGAATACGTGTCGATCACCACCATCCACTCGGCGATGAACGATCAGCCCGTCATAGACGCCTATCATCACGAAGACCTGCGCCGCACCCGTTCGGCGTTTCAGTCGGTGATTCCGGTGTCCACTGGTCTGGCGCGTGGCATCGAGCGCCTGTTGCCGGAACTTGCCGGGCGAATTCAGGCCAAAGCCGTGCGAGTGCCAACGGTAAACGTGTCTTGCCTCGACATTACGATGCAGACCGTGAGCGACACCGATGCCACTGAGGTCAACCGGATCCTGCGCGAGGCTGCCACCAGCGGCCCGCTCAAAGGCCTGCTGGCCTACACCGAGCTTCCCCATGCAAGCTGTGATTTCAACCATGACCCACATTCGGCCATCGTCGATGCCAGTCAGACTCGAGTTTCCGGCCCACGGCTGGTGAACATCCTGGCCTGGTTCGACAACGAATGGGGTTTTGCCAACCGAATGCTGGACGTTGCAGAACACTATCTGCAAACAGCGACTTCAAAAAAACTGTAGGAAGTGCGACCCATGACCGTGTTGAAGATGTCCGACCTCGATCTGCAAGGTAAGCGCGTATTGATCCGCGAAGACCTCAACGTCCCAGTCAAGGACGGTGTAGTCACCAGCGATGCGCGAATCCTGGCTTCGCTGCCGACCATCAAGCTGGCCCTGGAAAAAGGCGCGGCCGTGATGGTCTGCTCGCACCTTGGCCGTCCGACCGAAGGCGAGTTCTCGGCCGAGAACAGCCTCAAGCCTGTCGCCGACTACCTGAGCAAGGCCCTGGGCCGCGAAGTGCCGCTGGTTGCCGATTACCTGGGCGGCGTTGACGTCAAGGCCGGCGACATCGTGCTGTTCGAAAACGTGCGCTTCAACAAAGGCGAGAAAAAGAACGCTGACGAACTGGCCCGACAATACGCCGCCCTGTGCGACGTGTTCGTGATGGACGCCTTCGGCACCGCTCACCGCGCCGAGGGTTCGACCCATGGCGTGGCCAAGTTCGCCAAAGTCGCTGCCGCTGGCCCGCTGCTGGCCGCTGAGCTCGACGCACTGGGCAAAGCCCTCGGCGCCCCGGCCCAGCCAATGGCGGCCATCGTTGCCGGTTCCAAGGTCTCGACCAAACTCGACGTGCTGAACAGCCTGAGCCAGATCTGCAACCAGTTGATCGTTGGCGGCGGCATTGCCAACACGTTCCTGGCGGCTGCCGGTCATCCGGTCGGCAAATCCCTGTACGAGCCGGACCTGCTGGACACCGCTCGCGAGATCGCCGCGAAAGTCAGCGTGCCGCTGCCGGTAGACGTTGTGGTTGCCAAGGAATTCGCTGAAAGCGCCACCGCAACCGTCAAGCTGATCGCCGACGTAGCGGCAGACGACATGATCCTGGACATCGGCCCGCAGACCGCGGCGAATTTCGCCGAGCTGTTGAAGTCGTCCAAGACCATCCTGTGGAACGGCCCGGTCGGCGTGTTCGAATTCGACCAGTTCGGTAACGGCACCAAAGTGCTGGCTCAGGCCATCGCAGAAAGCTCGGCGTTCTCCATCGCGGGCGGCGGCGACACCCTGGCGGCCATCGACAAATATGGCGTAGCGGATCAGATCTCCTACATTTCTACCGGCGGCGGCGCATTCCTCGAATTCGTCGAAGGCAAAGTGTTGCCAGCCGTAGAAGTCCTGGAAAGTCGGGCCAAGGCCTGAGGTCGCTGATTTGACCAGGAAAGGGAGTGTTCAGATGGTCAAGGCGCTAGCGCTGTTGATCGTTGCAGGTTCGCTGGCGGCTTGCGGGAGTAACCCCAAAGCCAAGCCGGACCCTGCGCCGCAATCGGTTGAAAAAGGCTGCTACCAGGCTGACTGGCAAGCGGAAACCAACCCGGTGATCAACAAGCGTTCCGGTCCTGATGGCCTGGACAAGTACGAAACACAGACACCCGCCAAGGAACATGGTTGCCCTTGACGGGTCTGACTCCTTACTCAGGGCTGGCGGCGTGCGCCGTCAGTCGAGGAACACGGATGAAAGGTTTTATCGCCATTACGGCGCTGGCACTGCTGGCGGGTTGCTCGAATTTCAACCTGTTCAAGCCTGCCGAATCGACGGATAACTGGGCCACCTGGACCTGCGACAGCCAGGCCAAAGTGCTCTGGCGCTACACTGATGACAGCCGCAAGGCTGTCGACGTGCGCCTCGGCGGGGCCGATCAGGTCTATCGCCTGAAGCTTGAACCGGGTGCGGAAGGTTCGCTGTACAGCAACGACATGCTGGCGTTTCACGTAAAAGGTGAGGAAGGCCTGGTGTACTGGGTCGCCACCAACGATTTGATTGGCCGCGGTTGTAAAGCGCAGTAAGACACAAAATTGATACACCACAGATCCAATGTGGAAGCAGATCCAAATGCGGGAGCGGGCTTGCTCGCGAAAGCGGTGGGTCAGTCGACATCAATGTTGAATGTGAAACCGCATTCGCGAGCAAGCCCGCTCCCACGGGGTTCTGTGCAGTACTGAAGATTTTTGTAGTACCGAATTAGCGGACCGGGCCAAACCCTCCGATCTGCAATAACTTGAATAGCCGCCGCCGCTCCGGCAGGCTGGCACGATTAACGACCCAAACCGGGAGAGACACACACAATGGCACTTATCAGCATGCGCCAGATGCTGGACCACGCAGCCGAGTTCGGCTACGGCGTTCCAGCCTTCAACGTCAACAACCTTGAGCAGATGCGCGCCATCATGGAAGCCGCTGACAAGACTGACTCCCCGGTGATCGTCCAGGCTTCGGCCGGTGCTCGCAAATACGCCGGCGCACCGTTCCTGCGTCACCTGATCCTGGCGGCAATCGAAGAATTCCCGCACATCCCGGTGTGCATGCACCAGGACCACGGCACCAGCCCAGACGTCTGCCAGCGCTCCATCCAACTGGGCTTCAGCTCGGTGATGATGGACGGCTCCCTCGGCGAAGACGGCAAGACCCCGACCGACTACGACTACAACGTGCGCGTCACCCAACAAACCGTGGCCATGGCTCACGCCTGCGGCGTTTCGGTAGAAGGCGAGCTGGGCTGCCTGGGTTCGCTGGAAACCGGCATGGCCGGTGAAGAAGACGGCATCGGTGCCGAAGGCGTTCTGGATCACAGCCAGATGCTGACCGACCCGGAAGAAGCCGCTGACTTCGTCAAGCGCACCCAGGTCGACGCCCTGGCCATCGCCATCGGCACCAGCCACGGCGCGTACAAGTTCACCAAGCCGCCTACCGGCGACGTGCTGGCCATCGACCGCATCAAGGAAATCCACAAACGTATCCCCAACACCCACCTGGTGATGCACGGTTCGTCTTCGGTTCCGCAAGAGTGGCTGGCGATCATCAACCAGTACGGCGGCGACATCAAAGAAACCTACGGCGTGCCGGTTGAAGAAATCGTCGAAGGCATCAAGCACGGCGTGCGCAAGGTCAACATCGACACTGACCTGCGCCTGGCGTCCACCGGTGCGATGCGTCGCCTGATGGCCACCAACCCGAGCGAATTCGACCCACGTAAATTCTTCGGCGCGACCGTTACTGCGATGCGTGATGTATGTATCGCTCGCTACGAAGCTTTCGGCACTGCCGGCAACGCTTCGAAGATCAAGCCGATCTCGCTGGAAGCGATGTACCAGCGTTACCTGAAAGGTGAGTTGAACGCCAAGGTCAACTAAGCCTTCTGCGTTTGAACCGCACAAAAAACCCGCCGAGAGGCGGGTTTTTTGTGGGCGATGATTAATGGTCAATGCGATCCCCTGTGGGAGCGAGCTTGCTCGCGAAAGCGGTGTGTCATTCAACATTGATGTCGTCTGACACTACGCTTTCGCGAGCAAGCCCGCTCCCACAGTTCAGCTGTGATTCACATCACTTATCGTGATCAATATCCAGTTTGCTAAATGTCACTTTACCGCCTTCACTGGTGTACCCGGTGTTGTCCTGCACATACACCCCGGCCTTGAAGTACAGCGGTTTAACCCGCCACGTGGCGCTGATGTTGGTGTCCCATTGATAACCTGCGGCACTGACGCCCAGCGCCCCGCCAGGGCTGAGGTGGATCATGTAGGAGAACTCCTGATCCAGCTTCACGCCAGTGGCGATGGTGATTACCCGGCCTTCGCCATCATCAGGGTGCATGCGCACTTTGGCGACGATGTTGCCGGTTTTCGTGGTGGTCTTGTATTGGTACTCGACCTTGACCATGGGCTTTTGGCTTTGATAAGCGTGGATCTGGCCGATGACGATCTTGCCCGAGCTCGGCACCTGGTTCACCGCCAGGGTGGCGCGCAGGGAATTGTCGGCGTCCGGGTAGTACCAGTTTTTCAGGGTGCCGTTGCTGTAGGTTTCCCGCAGTTCGGTGCGCGGATATTTCGCATTTTCCGTTCTCGTGCCAGTCACCGGCGACCAGAAAAACAGGGTGCCGGTGTCGGAGTGGAAGTATTGATCCTTGAAGCCGTTCACCAGTTTGGCTGTTTCAACGGTGTACGGCGGGTTGCCGACGGGAACACTGAGGTTCCAGGATGCGAGATCGATCATAGACAAAGCTTCCACAAATTTTGCAGCACGGACGTACCAGAAGCTCTAGCACGCGCCTTGGAGGGCGTTCTTTATAAGCGTGAAAGTTCAATTTGTTAACGGCTGTCTGACAGATGGATGACGTCAAAATCCTGTTAAAAGGCCATCTTTCCCGGTTTTAGCGGCCTGTAGCGGTGACCGTTAGTCGGCAAATGAACCCTTTAGTTAAATGATGGCTTACTGATATCTTCTGCTTTCGCGAATCCCGGTCTAGAGTGAAGGCTTGTTTTTGTCCGGTTTTCACGAGAAACCGGCCTGACGCCCCAACAAGAGAAGCAGCATGGAATGCGCGCAACCCACGCCAGCCGAAGGCAGCTCAACCCTTTTAATCGTCGATGATTACCCTGAAAACCTGATCAGCATGCGCGCGTTGTTGCAGCGCCAGGATTGGCAGGTCATGACGGCTGCGTCCGGATTTGAAGCCCTCAGTCTTTTACTCGAACACGATATCGACCTGGTGCTGCTGGATGTGCAGATGCCGGGCATGGACGGTTTTGAAGTCGCACGCCTGATGCGCGGCAGCCAGCGAACCCGTCTCACACCGATCATTTTCCTCACCGCCAACGAACAGTCCCAGGACGCCGTGATCAAGGGCTATGCCAGCGGTGCGGTGGATTACCTGTTCAAACCGTTCGATCCGCAGATCCTCAAGCCCAAAGTCCAGGCACTGCTCGAGCATCAGCGCAATCGCCGGGCGTTGCAGCGCCTGAGCCACGATCTGGAGGTCGCGCGCGCCTTTAATGCCTCGGTGCTGGACAACGCCGCCGAAGGCATTCTGGTGGTCGGCGAAGACGGTCTGATCCGCTTTGCCAACCCGGCGATGTCGCGGCTGCTCAATGCCAAGCTGCAAGACCTGCAAGGCAAAGAGTTTCTGGATTACCTGCAAAAACCGCACATTCCGATCTGGGCCGACTCCGAATTGCTCGCCGGTTATAAACGCGGCGAAACCTTGCGCCTGCATGACGCGCTGTTGCGTACGGCCCCCGGCCAGCAGGTGCCCGTGGCGCTGTCTTGCGCACCATTGCCCACCGAACAGCACGCGATGGTGGTGACGGTGCTGGACATGTCGGTGGTGCGCCACCTGCATCAGCAGCTGGAATTCCAGGCGGTGACCGACCCGTTGACCGGGCTGCTCAATCGCCGAGGTTTCTATCAGACGGTGGAAAACCTGCTGCTGCGTGGCGAGCGCTCCGACAGCGCGTGGGTGCTGCTCTATCTCGATCTCGACGGGTTCAAGCGGGTCAACGATTCCCTTGGCCACGATGCCGGCGACCGCGTGTTGCGCTGGGTCTCCGAGCAGTTGAAGGCGTGCTTGCGGCCGTTCGACATTCTGGCGCGCATGGGCGGCGATGAGTTCACGGCGCTGCTGGATCTGGAGTTCCCCGAACAAGCGGCGAAGATTGCCGAAAAGCTCATCGAGCGGGTGTCGATCTGTCAGCAGATCGATGGTCTGGATATTGCGCTGGGCGCCAGCATCGGCATCGCCACGTACCCGGATTGCGGGGCCAATCTCGATGGTCTGATGCGGGCGTCGGACATCGCCATGTACGAGGCCAAGCGTGCCGGCCGTCAGCAGTATCGCTTCTATGACCATGACATGAATGGTCGGGCGCGCTCACGGCTGATGCTCGAAGAAAGTGTGCGCACCGCCATTGAAAACCGAGATTTCAATCTGGTGTATCAACCGCAGGTGGCCATCGACGGTGGACAGATTCGCGGGTTCGAAGCGCTATTGCGCTGGCAGCACCCGAGTGTCGGCGACGTGCCGCCCGGACTGTTTTTACCGTTGCTGGAAGAAGCGCGGTTGATCAGTCGCCTGGGCAGCTGGATCTATCATTGTGGCGCCGGGCAGCGCAAAGCCTGGGAAACCCTGTTTGCCGAGGACCTGGTGCTGGGGGTCAGTTTGAGCAGCACGCAATTTGGCATGCCCAACCTGGTCACCGAGTTGCGCCAGGTGCTGGAACGTCATGGCTTGCAGGCGCGTCATCTGGAAGTCGAGGTCACTGAAGAGGCCTTGATGCACAACCCCGAGGAAACCCGTAAACAGCTGCGCCTGCTGCGTAACCTGGGCGTACGGGTGGCGCTGGATGACTTCGGATCCGGGCCGTGCTCGCTGGCTCATCTGCGCGATCTGGAGCTGGACACGCTCAAGCTCGATCGCCATCTGATCGCTCGCTTGCCAGCGTCTTCACGGGATGCGGCGCTGGTGCGCAATGTGATCGACCTGTGCAAACAATACGCAATGCTGGTGATCGCCGAAGGGGTGGAAACCGTCGCGCAATATGAGTGGCTGCAAGCAAATGGTTGCGAGTACGTACAAGGCTTCCTGGTGGCGCACCCGATGGTGGCTGAAGAGGTCGGCGACTTTGCGCAGCCGTTCGACTGGAGCGCGCTGACGGACTGAATTCGCTACACTGGCGACCTTTTCGTAACTGATGTTGCCGCCCCGATGACTGCCTTGAAATTCCTCCAGGCCTATCCCGATGCATTGCAGGACCAGGTGCGCCGGCTGATCACCGAAGGTCGGCTGGGCGATTACCTGAGCCAGCGTTACCCGCAAATGCACGACGTGCAGAGCGACAAGGCGTTGTACACCTATGCGCTGGACCTGAAGCAGGAATACCTGCGTAACGCCCCGGCCATCGACAAGGTGTTGTTCGACAACCGTCTGGACCTGACCCACCGCGCCCTTGGCCTGCACACCACGATCTCGCGGGTGCAGGGTGGCAAGCTCAAGGCCAAGAAAGAAATCCGCGTGGCTTCATTGTTCAAGGACGCCCCCGCCGAGTTTCTGAAAATGATCGTGGTGCACGAGCTGGCGCACTTCAAGGAGTCGGATCACAACAAGGCGTTCTACAAGCTGTGCGAACACATGTTGCCGGGGTATCACCAGATCGAGTTCGATTTGCGGGTGTACCTGACGTGGCGGGAAATGCAGTAAAAGATCTCAGCCTTCGGCAGCTCCTACAAGGGAAGGCGCACACCCTGCAGGAGCTGCCGAAGGCTGCAATCTTTTGATCTTCTAATAACAAGGAGCGGACGTGAGCAAGACCAAGAGCAGCTTCTATCGCCGCTTGTACGTGGCGTACCTGATCGACAGCGGGCTGGCCAGCAGCGTCCCGGCACTGACCGAGGTGACCGGCATGCCCCGGCGCACGGCCCAGGACACCATTGCGGCGTTGGCGGATCTGGACATCATTTGCGAGTTCGAGCAGGAAGAGGGCGCGCGCAACCATGCCGGGCGTTATCGGATTCGCGAGTGGGGGGCGATTGATCGGGGCTGGATCGAGCGTAATCTGCGGCAGATCAAGGCGGTGTTGGAGTATCCCTGAGTTTTGCGGTGGCTGGTCTGACGCCTTCGACTTGCCCGCGAAGAGGCCCTTAAGGGCGACGCATCCCGATATGCGGAATCCCGTCCTCCAAGTATTCCTCGCCCGCCACGACAAACCCGTACCGCCCGTAATACCCCTGCAAATGCGCCTGGGCCGACAGATAAACCGGCACGTCAGGCCAGCGCTTTTCCGCCTGCTTCAACGCCTGGGCGATCAGCTCATGGCCCAGGCCCTTGCCGCGGTAATCCGGTGCGGTAATCACCCGTCCGATTACCACATCACCGCCTTGTAATTCAGGATCGAGCAAACGCAGGTACGCCACCAGTCGATTCCCATCCCAGGCCATCAGGTGGCAGGTGTCACCTTCCAGATCCTGGCCATCGATGTCTTGATAAACACATTTCTGCTCCACAACGAACACTTCGGCGCGCAGCTGCAGAGCGGCGTAGAGCTGCTCTTTGCCCAGATCGCTGTGGTGTTTGCAGATCCAATCGATTGTCATCTTCACATTCCTTGAGCAACGTCCCTCCGATACTAAGCGTCCGGACGAAAGATGTCTTGATGGCGGAGAAATCTGTGACATAGGCCAAAATGCCATCATTCATTTCGCGCGGCGTTGTCTTCTTTGTGTAATCTGGGATGAAGCGCTGTGCAGTGGCTTCGATGAGCTAATGTTAGTACCTGGGTTTCGCCGGTACGGGGCCTTGGAGTTTTGGCTGAAAACGTCGGGCAGCCGCCCGCTAAGGATTTTCGAGCATGCCGCGATTGCATCGAGCTCTGGCCTTGATCGGATTGCTGTCGCTGACTCAGAGCGCCGCAGCGGAAAAACTGCGGTTGGTCGCCGATTCATGGCCGCCCTTTACCGACGCCACGCTGGTCAACGGCGGGCTGGCCACCGACATCGTCAGCACCGCGCTGGCCCGCGCCGGCTATGCCAGCGATTTTGAACAGGTGCCGTGGGCGCGAGCGCTGCTGGGTATAGGCGAGGGGCGTTACGACGTGCTGGTGAACGCCTGGTACACCGATGAACGGACCAGGCTCGGCCAGTTTTCCGGCGAGTACCTGCTCAACCGCGTGCGCTTTCTCAAGCGCAAGGACGCGCCGATCGAATTCAATAATCTGCAGCAATTGCACACGTACCCGATTGCGGTAGTGCGCGGTTATGCCTATTCAACGGCGTTCGATGAAGACGACTCGCTACAGAAAATCCCGGTGCACAGCTTCGCCATGGCCGTGCGCATGCTCGCCGCCGATCGGGTCAAGCTGACCCTGGAGGATGAATACGTCGCGCGTTATTACCTGTCCCGGGAATCAGCCAAGGTGCGCAATGCCGTGGAATTCCTGCCCAAACCGTTGAGCGAGAACAGCCTGCATATTCTGGTCAGCCTGAAAAATCCGCAGCATGCACAGATCGTGGCGGGTTTTGATCGGGAGATTGCCGAGATGAAGGCGGATGGGAGTTATGAGCGGTTGATGAAGGAGCATGGGATGTGAGGTCCCTTCGAGATTTGTGGTTTGGCTGATGGCCTCTTCGCGAGCAAGCCCGCTCCCACAGGTTCAGCGGTGTACCTGGATTTTCTGTTCACCACAAATCCCATGTGGGAGCGGGCTTGCCCGCGAAGAGGCCCGCCCAGCCACCACAGATCTCAATCCTCGCTCGTATCCTTGATGAGATGCGCCGCCAACGTCCGCAACGGCCCCAACTGCCGGCAAATCAGCGCCAACTGCGTCTGCACCAACCGCTGCCCTTCATCGATCTCGTCCGGCATCTGCTCCAGCTCATTGGCCAGCGCCTCTTCCTCATCGCTTTGAATCGCAATCGGCAGTTTGCTCGCCAGGCCTTGAGCGATCTCATCAATGCTCGCCGCCAGTTTCACGCCGGCACCTTCGATCAAATGCTCGCGCACGTCGGCCGGCAGCTGGGTTTCACGGTGTGCGCCCAGCCCTGACAAATAGCTGAGCAACGTGTGCGACAACACCAGGAAACGGAACCCGACATCCGCTTCCTTACGGAAATGCCCCGGCTCCATCAACATGTTGGCCAACGTCGTCGACAGCGCCGCATCCGCGTTATGCGCGTTGCGTCGGGCCAGGCGATAAGCCAGGTCGTCGCTTTTGCCGGCGGCGTATTGCTGCATGATCTGACGCAGGTAAATGCTGTTGCAGGTCAGGGTATTGGCCAGCACTTTGTTCAGGCGTCGGCCCTGCCAGTCCGGCAGGAACAGGAACACCGCAAGCCCGGCGATCAGGCTGCCGAGCAAGGTATCGAAAAGTCGCGGCAGGAGCAGGCCATAACCGTCGCCGACCTGGTTGAAGCAGAACAGCACCATCAAGGTGATCGCCGCCGTCGCCAGGGTGTAGCGCGTGGTGCGGTTGGTGAAGAACACCACCCCGGCGGCAATCGCGAAGCACGACTGGATCAGCGGGTTCGGGAACAGATCAAACAGCGCCCAGGCCAGGGTCAGGCCAATGGCGGTGCCGATGATCCGCTGGCCGAGCTTGCGCCGGGTCGCGCCGTAGTTCGGTTGGCAGACAAAAAGCGTGGTGAGGATGATCCAGTAACCTTGCGAGGGGTGAATCAAATGCACCATGCCGTAGCCGATGCTCAACGCGAGGGGCAATCGAAGGGAGTGGCGGAACAGCAGCGAAGTGGGCGTCAGCTGCGTACGCAAGCGCATCCACACATCCTTGAGGCTGCGTGGTGAACGGTCGAGCAGACTGCTGTCGGTAGCGTCGGCGAGCGCGTCGGGGTTGCTCGCGTCACTGAGCAGATGGTCGAGGGTGCCGAGGTTGGCCGCCAGTGCGCGCAAGGATCGCAGCAGTCCGCGCCAGGCCGGGTTGCTCTGGATGCGCAGGTGTTCGAGGGAGGCGTGCAGGTCGCTCAGGGCCTCGGCGAAGCTGGCGTCATAAGTGAACGGCTGGCGCATCTGGATCGATTCCGCCAGCGCCCGGCAAGCCTTGCCCTGCTGGCGCAGCAGGCGCTGGCAGCGGAACAGCACGTCGCTGTGGAAGAAGGCGTCGGCCAGCGCGTTATACGGATAGTGCGAGGAACTGGCGCGTTCGTGGATGTCCTGGGCGAGGAAGTAGAGTTTCAGGTAGCGGCTGACTTTGGAGCCCGGTCGACCATTGCCGACCCGGTGCAAAATGATTTCCTTGGCGGCGTTCAAAGCCGCTACGACCCGGCCGTTCTGTTGGGCCAGTTCCAGACGACGCGCTTCCACGTCCAACTGCCGGATCGGCTCGAACAGCGACGATTTGAGCTTCAGGTAAAAGCCCAGCTCTCGGAATAATCGCGCGAGGCTCTGCTGCACCGGCTGATTGGAAAACATCGCCTGCCACAACACCGAGAGCAAGCCGTACCACGCCGCGCCGGCCACCAGAAGGACCGGCTCGTGCCAGAAATCGGTCACCGCACCGCCGCGCTGGTCCACGCCGATCATGGTGTAGACCGACAGGATCAACGTCGCCGAGGCAATCGCGCCATAGCGTTCGCCGAGGGCGCCGAGCATGGTCAGGCCGAAACTGGCCAGCGCGAGGGCGATGACGAAGACGATGGGGTAGGGGAAAAGCAATTCGACGGAGAGGGCGGCGATGCTGAAGCACACCAGCGTCACGGCCAAAGAGTTGAGGCGGCCCTGCCAACTGTCGTCGGTCTCGGCCAGGGCGCTGGCAATGATCCCCAGGAACAACGGGATCAGCAGCCCCATTTCATCCAGATACCAACACAGCGCCATGCTGCCGGTCAGGGCGATGAACACCCGTACGCTATAACTGAATTTATCCAGCGCCCAGAGGCGACGCAGTGACTGACGAAAAGGGGTCGATGGCATGAAGTGCGAGGGCCTTCCGAGGCAATGACGCTAAATTGAGCCAGTAATGACGCCGACGCAATGGCGCCGATCACATCTGACAGCAAAATCTGTTCCTTAAGTTCCCTGTCGACGGGCAGGACGCCCTCGCCAGCAAGCCGGCTCTTACAGGGTTTGCGTCATGCCCGGATTTTGTAGCGAATACAAAACCTGTAGGAGCCGGCTTGCTGGCGAAGAACGATAACGCGGTGTATCAGACGTACTGCGCAGCCGCGTAACCCGAAGCCCAGGCCCACTGGAAGTTGAAACCGCCCAGATGCCCGGTCACGTCCAGCACTTCACCGATGAAATACAAACCAGGGCTTTTCAGCGATTCCATGGTCTTGGACGACACCTCATTGGTATCGACGCCACCCAGCGTCACCTCAGCCGTGCGATAACCCTCGGTGCCGGCCGGCACCACTTTCCAGCTCGCCAGTTTCTCGGCGATGTCAGCGATTTCCGCGTGGGTGTACTGCTTCATCGGTTTGGAGACGAACCAGTTGTCCGCCAGCAGGTTGGCCATCTTCTTGGTGAAGATCTCGCCAAGCAGGGTTTTCAACTCGCTGTTCGGACGTTCGGCTTGCTGTTGTTGCAGCCAGCCCGGCACGTCGTGGTCCGGCATCAGGTTGATCTCTACCGAGTCGCCGGATTCCCAGAACGAGGAAATCTGCAAAATCGCCGGGCCGCTGAGGCCGCGGTGGGTGAACAGAATGTTCTCGCGGAAACTCTGGTCGTTGCAGCTGACCAGGCAATCGACCGACGTACCGGACAGCTCGGTGCAAAGCTCCTTGAGCTGATCGGTGATGGTGAACGGCACCAGGCCGGCACGGGTCGGCAACAGTTCGTGGCCAAACTGCTTCGCAACCTGATAACCGAAGCCGGTGGCGCCCAGGGTCGGGATCGACAGGCCGCCGGTGGCGATCACCAAGGATTCACAGGTGATCTGGCCCAGCGTGGTGTCCAGCAAGTAACCGCTTTCCAGCTTCTCGATGGTCTGGATCGAGGTGTCCAGGTGCAGGCTGACGCCGACCTGATCGCACTCATTGAGGAGCATCTCGAGGATGTCGCTGGATTTGTTATCGCAGAACAGCTGGCCGAGCTTTTTCTCGTGGTACGGCACGCCGTGTTTGGCGACCATCCCGATGAAATCCCACTGGGTATAGCGCGCCAGCGCGGATTTGCAGAAGTGTTCGTTCTGCGAGAGGAAATTGCCCGGTTCGGTGTACATGTTGGTGAAATTGCAGCGGCCACCGCCAGACATCAGGATTTTCTTGCCGGCCTTGTTCGCGTGGTCGAGCAACATCACCTTGCGCCCGCGCCCGGCGGCGGTCAGTGCACACATCAACCCTGCGGCGCCAGCGCCAATGATCACGACTTCGGTAGAGCGCAAAACGGTGTCCTCACACAAATTTTAAATTCACCGGGAGACCAATGTGGGAGCGGGCTTGCTCGCGATAACGGTGTGTCAGTCAACATAAATGCCATCTGATACACCGTTATCGCGAGCAAGCCCGCTCCCACATTCGATCCCTGTCAGGCAGAAGATCTCTTACAAAATACGCACGCGCAGCGAACGACCTTTGATCTTGCCGTCATTCAGGCGCTGCAAGGCTTGCTTGGCGATCCCGCGTTCCACGGCCACGTAGGCCTGGAAGTCGAAAATCGCGATCTTGCCGACCTGGGCGCCTGGAATCCCGGCATCGCCGGTCAGTGCGCCGAGAATGTCACCCGGGCGAACCTTGTCTTTACGGCCCGCGCCGATGACCAGCGTGCTCATCACCGGCAGTAACGGTCCACCGCCCTGGGATTTTAGGTTGTCCAGCTGATCCCAGCTCAACGGCGACTTCTGCAATTGCTCGATGGCCTGGGCGCGGTGCGCTTCGGACGGGGCGACCAGGCTGATTGCGATACCTTTTTCGCCCGCACGGCCGGTACGGCCGACGCGGTGAATGTGGATTTCCGAATCACGGGCCAATTCGACGTTGATCACCATGTCCAGCGCATCGATGTCCAGACCGCGCGCGGCGACGTCGGTGGCAACCAGCACCGAAGTGCTGCGGTTGGCGAACATCGCCAGCACCTGGTCACGATCACGCTGTTCCAGATCGCCGTGCAGGCCGACGGCGGAGATGCCTTTGGCGGTCAGGTGGTCAACGGTTTCCTGAACCTGCTGCTTGGTGAAGCAGAAGGCTACGCAGGACGCCGGACGGTGA
The DNA here is from genome assembly GCF_007828295.1 of Pseudomonas sp. SJZ080. Classification (NCBI taxonomy): domain Bacteria; kingdom Pseudomonadati; phylum Pseudomonadota; class Gammaproteobacteria; order Pseudomonadales; family Pseudomonadaceae; genus Pseudomonas; species Pseudomonas sp. SJZ080. Next base: position 77,729 of record NZ_VIUK01000011.1, on the reverse strand, counting down.
TGCGCGAGGACTTTGACCACGGCATCCATGCGCTCTTCCGGGGAAATCTCGTAGAAGCGCTGCTCGATTTGCGTGTCGTCGTGGAACGCCTCGGCCTTCACTTGCTGCGGATTGCGCATGAATTTCGATGCCAGCTGCTTGATGCCCACCGGGTACGTGGCGGAGAACAGCAGGGTCTGGCGACGCTCCGGGCATTGGGCAATGATTTCTTCGATGGAATCGTAGAAACCCATGTCGAGCATGCGGTCGGCTTCGTCGAGGATCAGCGTGTTCAGGCCGTGGAGCACCAGCGAACCCTTGCGCAAGTGCTGCTGAATGCGACCCGGAGTGCCGACGATGATGTGCGCGCCATGCTCCAGCGAGCCGATCTGCGGACCGAACGCCACGCCGCCGCACAGGGTCAGGACCTTGATGTTGTCTTCGGAGCGGGCCAGGCGACGGATTTCCTTGGCGACCTGGTCAGCCAGCTCGCGCGTCGGGCAAATGACCAGCGCCTGGCAACCGAAGAAGCGCGGATTGATCGGGTTCAGCAGGCCGATACCGAAGGCGGCGGTCTTGCCGCTGCCGGTCTTGGCCTGGGCGATCAGGTCCATCCCTTTCAGGATCACCGGCAAGCTTTGCGCCTGGATCGGCGTCATCTGGGCATAACCGAGGGAGTCGAGGTTAGCCAGCATGGCGGCGGACAGCGGCAAAGTATTAAAAGCGGTGGCGATGGTGGTCACGAGACTGGCCTGCAAAACAAAATGTCGCGCAGTGTACCAGCCTCTGGCCACTTACCTCGAAAGTTCTGGACGAACGCAAAACCTGTGATGTGCCCGGCTCAATGTTCGATGTGCTGTTCGGGACTTCTGACGCGCCGTCCGTCTTCCCGCGAGAGCTGCGAGAAGATCGTCGCGGCCAGCATCGCCATGATTCCAACGGTCACAAACGTGAGTTGGAACGCGCCTAGCACTGTGTTCACGCCATCATTGCCGACTTCTGCCGTGAACCCGCCGAGCAGCGCGCCGGCACAGGCAACGCCCAGGCTCAGGGACAATTGCGCGACCACCGACAGCAGGCTGTTGCCGCTGCTGGCGCTGGCGTCGTCGAGGTCGATCAGGGTCACGGTGTTCATTGCGGTGAACTGCAAGGAGTTGATCGCGCCAAGGATCGCCAGCATGCCCAGCAACAACCAATACGGCGTCTGCTCGCTGACCAGGCCCATGCTCGCCAGCATCAACCCCAGCGCCAACGTGTTGCCGGTCAGCACGATGCGATAGCCGAGCCGTTCGATCAGCGGCCGCGCCACCGACTTGGCAACCATCGCCGCCGCTGCCAGCGGCAGCATGCTCATCCCGGCCTGGGACGGCGAGTAACCCAGTGCCACTTGCAGCAGCAACGGGACGAGGAACGGCAGCGCGCCGCTGCCCAGACGGGCGAACAGGTTGCCGAGGATACCCACGGCAAACGTCCGGGTCTTGAACAGCGACGGCGCGAACAGCGGATTCTCGATATGCCCGGCTCGCAGCCAGTACGCCGCCAGACAGGCCATGCCGCCGAACAGCAGCAACATCACGCGCAAGTGCGGCAGGTGCAGTTCGCCGAGACCCTCCATGGCGACGGTGATCAGCACCATCGCCGCGCCAAACAGCAAGAAGCCGAGGCTGTCGAAGCGCGTGCGCTCGGTGCCGCGCAGGTCGGGGATGAATCTCCACACCGCGTAGCAACCGACAGCGCCGACCGGCAGGTTGATCAGGAAGATCCAGTGCCAGGTCAGGTATTCCACCATCCAGCCGCCCATGGTCGGGCCGATCAACGGGCCGAGCAGGCCGGGAATGGTGATGAAACCCATGATCCGCACCAGCTCCGAGCGCGGGTAGGCGCGCAGCACCACGAGCCGCCCGACCGGCAACATCAGCGCACCGCCCAGACCCTGAATCACTCGGGCGCCGATCAGCATGCTCAGGCTGCTGGAGAGGGCGCAGAGCAACGAGCCGATGCTGAACAACAGGATCGCGCCGAAGAAGATTTTCTTGGTGCCAAAGCGATCGGCGATCCAGCCGGAGGCGGGGATCAGCAGGGCGACGGTAAGCATGTAGGCGATGATCACGCCCTGCATGCGCAGCGGATCTTCCGCCAGGTCCCGGGCCATGGCCGGCAGGGCGGTGTTGAGGATGGTCCCGTCGAGGGACTGCATGAAGAAGGCAATGGCGACGACCCACGGCAACCAGCGGGCGGTGACGGCGTCGAGAGGTGGGCGGTTGGGCATGGGACCTCTTAGTCAGGTAGTGCTCGGCCCCTGTGGCGAGGGGGCTTGCCTGGCTAACGCGGTCTGACAGACAGACCGCATTAGCCGGATTTACGACTGCTTCGCAGCCGAACGGGGGGCAAGCCCCCTCACCGCAGGATCCCCTGTGTACTGGGGGTTTTGTGTTTACAGGGTCAAGGTCAGCCTGCTGACGAGCGCACCCGGCAGTAACGCCGAGGCCGTGGCCCGCTGGCTGTAAGTGCTCGCCGACAGCAACAACTCGCGCTCTTCGGTCAACGCCTCCAACTGCGAACCCAGCAAGCTGTAGGCGCTGTCATCAAAGCGCATGGTGCTCACCGGCGCCTGAATCTCACCGTTCTCGACCCAGAACGTCGCAAACCGCGTCATGCCGGTCAGGCGCGCCGCCGGTTGGTCCGAGTAGTTCAAGTACCACAGATTGCTGATGTACAGCCCCGTGCCCAGCTGCTTGAGAATCTCCGCATCAGGCAATGTCCCGGCCGCCATGTTCAAGGCGCTCGGCATTTCACCGCCGCTGGCGCCGTTGGCGGTCAGGCCGTATTCGGCCGCACTGCGCGAGCTGACCATTTGCGCGCCGGCCTTGCCGTCGACGATCAACTGAAGATCGCTGCGTGGGTAACCCTCGCCGGAAAACGCCGGGCTCAACGAACCGCTGACTTTTTCATCGACGGACACGAGCGGGCTGAACGAGCTGTTGCCTGCGTAAAGCTTCTGCAGCGGGCTGTTTTTGCTGGCAATCGACTGCGCTGAAAATCCACCCCAGCCCAGCATGTCCATGATTTCGCCCATGGCTGCCGGTGCCAGATAGGCGCGGTACTGACCCGGTGGCAGGGTGCGCTGCGGCCTGCCGAGAAACGCCAACTGCTCGCGTGCCTGGGCAAAGCGTTTGGCAAACCCTTCGCTGTTCCAGTCGTGCCCGGCGTAGCTGGCTTTCACTGCCTGACCGTTGTCATGAAACAGGCTGAAATCAAAGTTGAAGCTGTTGGCCTGGTGCCAGCCAAACGCGCCCGAGGAACTGGCGAAACCACGACTGATCGGCCCGGCCGCATAGAAGCCCACCAGGTCCAGCCCTTCGGCAGCCTGGGCGATTTCGGCGACCACTTGCTCAGTGTCCGGCAGCGGATGCGCCTGCACGTTCTTGCTCTGCCAACCGTTGTGGTTGAGCAGCAGATACGGATCTTTGGGCAACAGCGGCAAGGTCTCGCGCAACTGTTGCAGCCCTTCGGCCAAACGCTGGAGATCGACTTCAGCATCGCCCGACAGCGTGATGTCGAGGTCGGCATGCCGGCCCTCGTTGATCAGTTTGAAGCCGACGCTCGCCTGTTGAACCTGTCCGGCCTGACGCACCTTGGCATGGTTGAAACGCACGAAGGCCGACGACTCGGCGGCGTAGCTGAGGGTGAACTGCTCCGGCTCGCGAATCGCATCGCGCAGCCAGTTGACCAAGGCCTTGAACCCGTCGGCCTGATTGTTTGACGTACTCATCAGGCGTCTCCCCCAAACACATCCACATTGCTGAACACACAGGCCGGCGACGCATGGCCGACACGGATCACCTGATTCGGCTCGCCCTTGCCGCAGTTCGGAGTACCAAGGACCTTGAAGGTGCCGGCGTCGCCGACGGCGCTGAGGTTTTTCCAGAACTGCGCGGAAATCGCCCGGTAGTTCGGGTTTTTCACCACGCCTTTGAGCTCGCCGTTTTCGATCAACTGCGCCCATTCGCAACCGAACTGGAATTTGTTGCGCGCATCGTCGATCGACCACAAGCGGTTGGTGCTCATCAAAATGCCGTGCTCGATGTTGCCGATCAGTTGCTCAAGCGGCTGGTCGCCAGGCTCGATGTTGAGGTTGGCCATGCGGTCGATCGGCGGGCGATTCCAGCCGCAGGCGCGGCTGTTGGCAACACCGTCCATGCCGGCACGGAATTGCGACAGCGCACCGCCCAATGGACGCAGCAGCAAACCTTCCTTGATCAGAAACTGCTTGCTGGCAGCGGTGCCGTCGTCGTCATGGCCGTAGCTGGCGAGTTGCTCGGGAATGTCCGGGTCGAAAGTCACGTTGAGCAGTTTCGAACCGTATTGCAGATGGCCGAAGTCTTCTGCCTTGACGAAACTGGTGCCGGCGTAATTGCGCTCGTCACCGAGGATGCGGTCCAGCTCCAGCGGGTGACCGATGGATTCGTGGATCTGCAGCATCATCTGGTCGGGCATCAACAGCAGGTCGCGTGGGCCTTGCGGGGTGTTCGGTGCCAGTAGCAATTGCAGCGCCTGATCGGCGATTTTCGGACCTGCACCCACCAGACCGCAGCGACTGATCACATCAAAACCGCCCTGTTGGCCGAAGTTTTCGCGGCCGAGGGTGCGGGTCTGGCTGTCGTTGCCGTCGTAGGCGGTGACTTCCAGGCTCGGGTAGATGAAGCGTTGGGCCTGGCGCAATTCCGCGCCGGCGCTGCTGAGGTAGATCTGTTCGACGTTGGTGATGCCGATGCTCACCTGCCAGTTCACCAGTCGTTCGTCCTTGGGCACGGACGCGGATTCGGCGCCGAGCAGTTGATAGCAATCGCTCAGGGACGGGAAAGGCTGGTCGAAGTTCGGCGAGAAGTAATCGGCGCGATCGCTGGAGACGGCTTGATCACGCAGGTCGAGCAGGGCGTGGGGCTTGAGTCGGCGGGCTTGTTGCTCGGCTTTTTCCAGCGCGGCCTGCAGGCCGGATTGCGACAGGTCGTTGGTCGCGGCGTAGGCTTCGACGCCGTTGACGCGCACGGTCAGCATCGCGCCTTCGTCACGGCTCAGGCTCGGAGGTTCGGCGACGTTCTTGCGCACCGACAGGTACTGGCCGGACTCGCGCACATAACGCAGCGAAAAGAATTCAGCGCCCGTGCGCAAGGCAGCGAAGCGCTGCTTGAGCTGGGGGTGGAAATCGAACATTCGGGAACCTCCTTGGTATGGGGTTGCGATGTATCGGTGTTGCGAGGGGGGTGAAACGTTTGCGTGGCGCTAGATTAGGCCTGGGCGGGGGGGAGTTCAAGGGTGGGGCGGTGTGGGAGGGATTGCCGGAGGGGGGGCAGGTAGAGATGTGTTGTCTGGTCGGGCCCCTTCGCGAGCAAGCCCACTCCCACATTTGATCTCGGGCGTACACAAGATCTGTGTTCACTGAAAATCAAATGTGGGAGCGGGCTTGCTCGCGATGGGCGCACCGCAGTGTAGCTGTCTTACTGAGCAGTCAGGCTCACATCCCGCAACGGCTTGCCACGCACCGGTGCATCACCGGCCACGTAGTAATCGGCGGTGCTGCGCGGCAATGGCTTGCGACCACGGATCTTGTCGGCGATTTTCTCGGCGATCATGATCGTTGGCGCATTCAGGTTGCCGGTGGTGATGATCGGCATGATCGAGGCATCGACCACGCGCAGGGCTTGCATGCCATGCACACGACCTTCGCCATCGACCACGGCCATTTCGTCGGTGCCCATCTTGCACGAGCAGGACGGGTGGAACGCGGTTTCGGCGTGTTCGCGGATGAACTTGTCGAGCTGCTCATCGGTTTGCACGTCGATGCCCGGGCTGATTTCGCGGCCACGGAAGGCGTCCAGCGCAGGCTGTTGCATGATTTCACGGGTCAGGCGGATGCCGTCGCGGAATTCCTGCCAGTCCTGCTCGGTGGCCATGTAGTTGAACAGGATGCTCGGGTACTCGCGAGGGTCCTTGGACTTGGCCTGGATGCGACCGCGGCTTGGCGAACGCATGGAACCCATGTGCGCCTGGAAGCCGTGCTCTTTCACGCCGTTGCTGCCGTTGTAGTTAATGGCAACAGGCAGGAAGTGGTACTGGATGTTCGGCCAATCGAATTCCGGACGGGTGCGAATGAAACCGCCGGCTTCGAACTGGTTGCTGGCGCCAATGCCGGTGCCGTTGAACAGCCATTCGGCACCGATGGCCGGCTGGTTGTACCAGAGCAGCGACGGGTACAGCGAGACCGGTTGGGTGCAAGCGTATTGCAGGTACAGCTCGAGGTGATCCTGCAGGTTTTCGCCGACGCCTGGCAGGTCGTGGACCACCGGGATGTCGAGTTTTTTCAGCAGTTCGGCCGGGCCGACGCCGGAGCGTTGCAGAATCTGCGGCGAAGCGATGGCGCCGGAACACAGCAACACTTCTTTGCGGGCGCGGACTTCAACGCGCTCTTCAGCGGCGCCGATCAGGTAACGCACGCCAACGGCACGCTTGCCTTCGAACAGAATCTTGTCGGTCAGGGCGTGAGTGACGATGGTCAGGGTCGAGCGCTTCTTGGCGATGTCCAGGTAGCCGCGCGCGGTGCTGGCGCGACGGCCGTTCGGCGTCACGGTACGGTCCATCGGGCCGAAGCCTTCTTGCTGGTAACCGTTCAAATCTTCGGTGCGCGGGTAACCGGCTTGCACACCGGCTTCAACCATCGCGCTGAACAGCGGGTTATTGCCGGCTTTCGGCGTGGTCACGCTGACCGGACCGTCGCCACCGTGGTAGTCGTTCGGGCCGATGTCCCGAGTTTCCGCTTTTCTGAAATAGGGCAGGCAGTTGAGGTAGTCCCAGTCTTCAAGCCCAGGCAGCTTCGCCCAGTTGTCGTAGTCCATCGCGTTACCGCGGATGTAGCACATGCCGTTGATCAGCGAAGAACCGCCCAGGCCCTTGCCGCGACCGCATTCCATCCGGCGACCGTCCATGTGTGGCTCTGGATCGGTTTCGTAGGCCCAGTTGTAGCGACGACCTTGCAGCGGGAACGCCAGGGCGGCCGGCATTTGCGTGCGGAAATCCATGCGGTAATCCGGGCCGCCCGCTTCGAGCAGCAGGACGGTGACGCCTTCGTCTTCAGTCAGACGGGTCGCCAGGGTGTTACCGGCCGAGCCGGCACCGATGATGATGTAATCGAATTCTTGGGACATTGAATGCACCCTCTTTAGATATGGTCAGGTCTGGCGAGTGCTGCGCACTCGATCGCCAGCAAGCCGGCTCCTACAGGATCGGGGGCGCCGTGGCTTTTGTGCACGACGCATAAAACCGTAGGAGCCGGCTTGCTGGCGATAGCGGCCTCGCAGGCGAAGCAGATGTCGCCTTAGAAAACCGAGGCGTAATCGCCCAGTTCGACCTGTACCGATTTGATGCGTGTGAAGTTGTTCAGCGAGCTGATGCCGTTCTCGCGGCCAACACCCGACTGCTTGTAGCCGCCGACCGGCATCTTCGCGTCGGACTCGCCCCAGGCGTTGATCCAGCAGATACCGGCTTCCAGTTGATGAATCACGCGGTGAGCGCGGTTCAGGTCCTTGGTGACGATACCGGCGGCCAGGCCGAAGTCGGTGTCGTTGGCACGACGGATCACTTCTTCTTCGGTTTCGTAGGTCAGGATCGCCATCACCGGGCCGAAGATTTCTTCGCGCACGATGGTCATCTCGTCGGTGCAGTCGGTGAACACGGTCGGTGCCACGAATGCGCCTTTGGCGAAGTCACCTTCGGTCAGACGGCTGCCACCGCACAGCACGCGAGCGCCTTCTTCCTTACCTTTGGCGATGTAGCCCAGCACGCTTTCCATGTGGGCAAAGCTGACCAGCGGACCGAAGTTGGTGTTTTCGTCTTGCGGGTCGCCGATGCGAATGCGTGCAACGCGCTCGGCGATCTTGGCTTCGAACGCCGCTTTCAGGTGAGTCGGTACGAACACGCGGGTACCGTTGGTGCAGACCTGGCCGGAGCTGTAGAAGTTGGCCATCATCGCGGTGTCGGCGGCGCGATCGAGGTCGGCGTCGTCGAATATGATCAGCGGGGACTTGCCGCCCAGTTCCATGGTCACGTCTTTCAGCGAAGAGCTGGAAGCGCTGGCCATTACCTTCTTGCCGGTGTCGGTGCCGCCGGTGAACGAGACTTTTTCGATGCGCGGGTGCTCGGTCAGCCAGGTGCCGACTTCACGGCCGCTGCCGGTCAGGACGTTGAACACGCCAGCCGGAACGCCTGCTTCGGTGTAGATCTCGGCCAGTTTCAGGGTGGTCAGGGAAGTGACTTCGCTTGGCTTGAAGATCATCGCGTTACCGGCCGCCAGGGCAGGAGCGGACTTCCACAGAGCGATCTGGATCGGGTAGTTCCACGCGCCGATACCGGCGACAACGCCCAGCGGCTCGCGACGGGTGTAGACGAACGAAGTCGTGCGCAGTGGAATCTGCTCGCCTTCGATGGCAGGAACCAGGCCTGCGTAGTATTCCAGCACGTCAGCGCCGGTGACGATGTCGACATACTTGGTTTCGGAGAACGACTTGCCGGTGTCCAGGGTTTCCAGGGCCGCCAGTTCATCGTTGCGCTCGCGCAGGATGTCCACGGCACGGCGCAGGATGCGCGAACGCTCCATGGCGGTCATCGCGGCCCAGATTTTCTGGCCCTTTTCGGCGCTGACCACAGCGCGCTCGACGTCTTCCTTGGTCGCACGCTGTACGTTTGCGAGGACTTCACCGTTAGCCGGGTTGATGGCTTCGAAAGTGGCGTCGCTGCTGGCGTCGGAGTAACCGCCATCGATGTAGAGTTTTTGCAGTTCGAAACGGGCCATAAAGTCCTCGCAAGTGCATAAGTGGTTGGCGTTAACCACCGGGGTGTGCCGTGGAGCAGTTGGCATCGCCATCGGTAGCGTTCAGGGGTTGAGCGTTCTATGTGTGCTCTAACTCACCTGCTTGGCCAGTTGGAAATCCATGTATTCGTAAGCGATCCGGTGCGCCTGCTCGGTGTCGAAAGCATCTCCCGACAGCGCGCCGCGCAACCACAAACCGTCAATGAGGGCTGCCAGGCCCCGGGCTGCACTGCGCGCATCATCGAGCGGCAATACGCGGCGGAACTGGCAGCACAGGTTGGAATACAGACGGTGATCGTTGATCCGCTGCAACCTGTGCAAAGACGGGTGGTGCATGCTGGTGGCCCAGAAGGCCAGCCAGGTTTTCATTGCCGGGCCATTGACCTGGCTGGCGTCGAAGTTGCCTTCGATGATCACCTGCAGATGCGCCCGCGGGCTGGCATCTGTCAGCGCCTGACGGCGCGCGGTGACATTCTCGCTCAGGACACTCATCAGGTACTGCGCCGTGGCAGCGATCAGGCCGTTCTTGTCCTGAAAGTAATGACTGATGATGCCATTCGAGACACCGGCCAAACGGGCGATCAGCGCAATGCTGGCATCCCCCATCCCGACCTGATCGACGGCCTGCAATGTGGCTTCGATCAATTGCTGGCGGCGGATGGGTTGCATACCGACCTTGGGCATCTTGCACATCTCCTTAGGCCTTCCGGCAGACGCAAAACGCCTATCGGATTGAGGGCCAGTCTATTTTGTTTTGATTGAACGTTCAATCAACAAAGAATAAGATCTGCGACAAATCGTCGCTGCTTACAGATTTTTCCTACGTGTAAATGGCGATAAACCGACATCCAAAACGGCTCGAAACCTATACGCAACGGCGTCTACAGGCTTCGGGCTTTTTTCGGGGTGTCTTTATATCACCCGCCGGTCGGCTGCCAACTAATCGATTGGTCGGGTATCGCGTTGCCTTGTGTTCTTCTCTCGCACTGCCGGAGCATCTGTGCCATGAGTTCTGCCTCTCTAATAAAGACCCCACCCGAGAAGGTGACGGTCAACGGTTGGGTGTTCTACACCTCTACCGCGCTGATCCTGCTGTTGACCGCCATTCTGATCATCGCCCCGCAAGAGGCCGGCAGAATGCTCGGAGTGGCTCAGGCCTGGTTGTCCCGCAGCTTCGGCTGGTACTACATGGTGGTGATCGCCGCTTACCTGGTTTTTGTGGTCGGCCTGGCATTTTCGTCCTACGGCAAGCTCAAACTGGGCAGCAAGGACGACACCCCGGACTTCAGTTATGGCGCCTGGGCGGGGATGCTGTTCTCCTCGGGTATCGGCATCTCGCTGCTGTACTTCGGTGCTTCCGAGCCGCTGGACCACTATTTCAACCCGCCGGAAGGCGTTTCGGCCAGCAACATGGCCGCGCGCCAGGCGGTGCAACTGACTTTCCTGCACTGGGGCCTGCATGGCTGGGCGATCTACGCACTGGTCGGCCTGGCCGTTGCTTACTTTGCCTACCGTCACAACCAGCCGCTGGCGTTGCGTTCGGCGCTGTATCCGCTGGTCGGTGAGCGTTGGGTCAAAGGCGCGGCCGGTCACGCGGTGGACGGCTTCGGCATGTTCGTGACCCTGTTGGGGCTGGTGACGAACCTGGGGATTGGTTCGCTGCAAGTTTCGTCGGGCCTTGAAAACCTGTTCGGCATGGAACATAGCAATACCAACCTGCTGATCGTGATCATCGTGATGAGCACCGTGGCGACCATCGCTGCCGTGTCCGGCGTGGAAAACGGCATTCGTCGTCTGTCCAACCTGAACATCGTGCTGTTCAGCGGCCTGCTGATTTTCGTGCTGCTGTTCGGCCCGACCCTGCATCTGCTCAACGGCTTCGTGCAGAACATCGGCGACTACCTGAACGGCGTGGTGCTGAAGACCTTCGACCTCTATGTGTACGAAGGCGACAGTGAGAAGTCCGACCGCTGGTTGGGCCTGTGGACCCTGTTCTACTGGGCCTGGTGGATTTCCTGGGCGCCATTCGTAGGCATGTTCATCGCGCGTATTTCCCGTGGTCGCACGGTGCGTGAACTGGTGGCTGGCGTGCTGCTGATCCCGCTGGGCTTCACCCTGGCGTGGCTGTCGATCTTCGGTAACTCGGCCCTGGACCTGGTGATGAACCATGGGGCGGTGGAGCTCGGGAAGACGGCGCTGGAACAACCGTCGATGGCAATCTACCAGTTGCTGGAGCATTACCCGGCGTCGAAAGTGGTGATCGGCGTGTCGATCTTTGTTGGTTTCGTGCTGTTCCTGACCCCGGCGGATTCCGGCGCGGTGATGATGGCCAACCTTTCCTGCAAGGGCGGCAATGTTGACGAAGATGCGCCGCACTGGCTGCGGATCTTCTGGTCTGTCGTGATCACCCTGGTGACCATCGGCCTGCTGTTCGCCGGTAACTTCGAAGCCATGCAAACCATGGTGGTGCTGGCCGGCCTGCCGTTCTCGGTGGTGCTGGTGTTCTTCATGTTCGGCTTGCACAAGGCCATGCGCCAGGACGTGCAGATCGAACAGGAGCAAGCGGAACTGGCTGCACGCGGTCGTCGTGGCTTCAGCGAGCGTCTGACTCAACTGGATTTGCAGCCGAACCAGTCGATCGTTCAGCGCTTCATGGACAAGCAAGTCAGCCCGGCGCTGGAAGAGGCCGTGGTGCAATTGCGTGGCAAAGGTCTGGACGTGCAAACGTTGCTGGGCAAGGCCAAGCGTTGCATGGGCCTGCGGATCGAGATGGAAGAGGGCAACCCTTTTGTCTACGAAGTGAGCCTGGATGGCTACCTGGCGGCGGCGAGCGACACGGTGTCGGCTGAAAGTGCCGATGAGCCGCGCGCACGTTACTACCGCGCCGAGGTGTACCTGCACAACGGCAGCCAGGACTACGACTTGATGGGCTTCACTCAGGATCAGATCACCCGTGACGTGCTCGATCAGTTTGAAAGCCATCGGCAGCTGCTTGGCCGGGTCTATAGCTGAGTAATCAAGGGCGCGGTGTTTCGGTCTGAAGCACTGCGTCGCATTCTTCGCGGGCAAGCCCGCTCCCACACTTGATCTCTAGTGGTCACCCATTCTGTGTTCACTGCAGACCTGATGTGGGAGCGGGCTTGCTCGCGAAGGGGCCATCAGCCGCAAAGCTGATTGACCCGATATCCCATAAACAAAAACGCCGCGATATTCTCGCGGCGTTTTTGTGTCTGCTGCCTTAGCCCAGGTTCTTGCCGAGCAGCGCGTGATACAGTTCGCTGTCGCCGAGAATCCCGACCACCTTGTTGTTGTCATGCAGTACCAGCTTGTTGCCGGTCTGATAACGAATCTGCAGCGCATCGCGCATGCCGATGTTCGAATCCACCAGGGTAGGTCGACGACCCAGGCCTTCCACGGCCTGACCTGGCACCCAGTTCTGCAGGTCCAGGGCCGAACCATTCTGGCGTGCGCCCTTGATGGTGTTGCCTTCGGCCAGGTCCAGCCACGAATCGCCGCCCGGATCGAGGCAGACCGAACCGTTGATGCGTTTGCAGTTGTCGAGGGTGCGCATCAGGCTGCGACCGCACAACACGTTCAGCGGGTTGGTGTGCGCAACGAAGGTCCGCACGTAGTCGTCCGCCGGGTTCAACACGATTTCTTCCGGCTTGCTGTACTGAATGATCCGACCGTCTTTCATGATCGCGATGCGGCTGCCGAGCTTCAGGGCTTCATCGAGGTCGTGGCTCACGAACACGATGGTTTTGCTGAGCTTGCGTTGCAGTTCCAGCAGTTCGTCTTGCAGGCCTTGGCGAATCAACGGGTCGAGTGCCGAGAACGGTTCGTCCATCAGCAGAATATCGGCATCCATCGCCAGCGCGCGGGCCAGGCCGACACGCTGCTGCATGCCGCCGGAGAGTTCGTCGGGCTTCTTGTTGCGCCACTGGGTCAGGCCCACCAGCTCAAGCTTTTCGTCCACCAGCTTGCGGCGTTCTTTCTCGGGGCGGCCCTGCATTTCCAGACCGAAGCTGATGTTCTCGCGCACCGTCAGCCAAGGCATCAGGGCGAACTTCTGGAACACCATCGCGATGCGCTTGGTGCGCATCATTTTCAGTTCGGCGGCACTGCAGGCGGCAATGTTGATTTGCTTGCCTTCGTGCTCGACGAACAGCTTGCCACGGCTGACGGTGTTGAGGCCGTTGATGCAACGCAGCAGGCTGGATTTGCCGGAGCCGGACAGGCCCATCAGCACGCAGATTTCACCTTTTTCGATGTCCAGGCTGGCCTTTTCAACGCCAACGATCTGCCCGGTCTTTTTCAGGATCTCGCTGCGGGTCAAGCCTTGATCAAGAAGTTTCAAGGCCTCGCGCGGATCTTTAGTGAAAATCACATCGACGTCTTCGAAGCGAATAATGCTCATGCGTCACCCCCTACTTTAGCGTCGGGTTGTTTGCAGATACGGTCGAGCATGATCGCCAGCAGTACGATCGCCAGGCCCGCTTCGAAGCCCAGGGCGATATCAGCAGTGTTCAGTGCGTTGACCACCGGTTTGCCCAGTCCGTCGGCGCCCACCAGTGCGGCGATCACCACCATCGACAGCGACAGCATGATGCACTGGGTGATGCCGGCCGCGATGCTCGGCATGGCGTGGGGCAGTTCGATCCTTGTGAGCAGTTGGCGACGCGAGCAGCCGAAGGCTTTGCCGGCGTCCATCAATTCTGCGGGTACATCGCGAATGCCCAGGTAAGTCAGGCGGATAGGCGCGGCAATCGCGAACACCACCGTGGAGATCAGGCCCGGGACCACACCCAGACCGAAGAGGGTCAGGGTAGGAATGAGGTAAACGAAGGTCGGTACGGTCTGCATCAGATCGAGTACCGGACGCATCACGGTGTAGAACATCGGTTTGTGCGCGGCAACAATGCCCAGCGGCACACCGATGACCACGCAGACCAGGGTGGCGAACAGCACCTGGGCGAGGGTTTCCATGGTTTCCTGCCAGTACCCCAGATTGAGGATCAGCAGAAAGGAGGCAATGACGAAAACGGTCAGCCCCCACTTTCGTTGAATGAAGTGTGCCAGTAGCGCGATGAGGCCGATCAATGCCAGCGGGTTGAACCAGGTCAGCGCAAAAGTCACGCCGTGGATCATCGTTTCCAGTGACACGGCGATTGCGTCGAAGGTGTTGGCGCCGTGTTGCGTCAACCATTCAACGAAGCCCGCGATGTACTGGCCTAGAGGTATTTTCTGATCAATCAGCATGGTAGTGAACGTCCGCATGCAAGGAAATAAACAGCCCGGGCGAGCGAACCCGCCCGGCGTAAGCGATTACTGCGCGAGCTTGGCTTTCACGGCCTCCAGGCCTGGTTTACCGTCAATGGTGGTCACGCCAGCGAGCCAGGTATCGAGGACCTGTGGATTCTTTTTCAGCCAGGCCTTGGCGGCCGCTTCAGGCTTCATTTTGTCGTCCAGGATGTTGCCCATCAGTGAGCTTTCCATGTCGACGGTGAATTCCAGGTTTTTCAGCAGCTGACCAACGTTGCTGCATTCCTGGACGTACCCCTTGCGGGTATTGGTTGCCACGGTGGCGGCGCCGAAGTCCGGGCCGAAGAAGTCGTCACCACCGGTCAGGTATTGAATCTTGAAACGCTTGTTCATTGGATGCGGCGCCCAGCCGAGGAATACGACGGCGGTGTCGCGTTTCTGGGCGCGGTCGACTTGCGACAGCATGCCGGCTTCGCTGGATTCGACCATCTTGAAACCGGCGTCCTTCAAGCCGAAGGCGTTCTTGTCGATCATACTCTGGATCAGACGGTTGCCGTCGTTACCCGGTTCGATGCCGTAGATCTTGCCGTCGAGTTCTTTCTTGAACTTGGCGATGTCGGCGAAGTCATGCAGCCCTTTGTCATACAGCGCCTGCGGCACAGCGAGGGTGTACTTGGCACCGGTGAGGTTGGTGCGCACGACATCCACGGTGCCGGCATCGCGGTAGGCCTTGATGTCGTTTTCCATGGTCGGCATCCAGTTACCCAGGAAGACGTCCATGTTCTTGCCGTCAGCCAGGGACTTGTAGGTCACCGGCACGGAAATCATGGTGGTTTTGGTCTTGTAGCCCAGGGCATCGAGCACGACGCTAGTGGTGGCGGTTGTCGCGGTAATGTCGGTCCAGCCGACATCGGAGAAGTTTACGGTGCTGCACTGAGCGGGTTCTGCGGCTTGAGCCAGTAACGGCAGACTCAGCATGGCGGCCAACAACAACGACGGGGAACCTTTCATGGATGGACTCCTTGGTGTTTTTTTTGGCAGTGTTCCGACTGGACCACCGCACTTATAGGTTGCGGTTGGATGGCGTTTTGGAGACAGCTCTACCACGGCGCCTTGCAATCGAGTCGATATGATCATGTACCAGTGAAAATCTGACGCCTACAGGGTGCGTCGTAACCAGTACAGGGATGGTCGCATCCAGTGTCGGTGACGTCGTTTACAGATTTTTTCAGCCCGTTTTCCCCCTCTGCATCGCAAAAAAATGGCGAAAACATGGCGTAAAACGCACACGGCGTTGGTGAGCATGAGTACGTCGGTGTGAGACGTCGAACGACACCGCAAAAGCCTGATGATGCGGCCATCTCGGCGGATTGCAGCTTGAGCGTAGCAGCTCCGTCACCGGGCGCTTCTGCGCCTGGAGTTGGCACATCCAGGAGTTCGGCAGTAATGGCTATCAGCGTTTTCGACCTGTTCAAAATCGGCATCGGCCCTTCCAGTTCGCACACCGTGGGGCCGATGCGCGCCGCGGCGCTGTTCGTGCAAGGTTTGCGTGAGCAGGGTCTTTTGGAACAAGTGCGGCGTGTTGAAGTTCAGCTCTACGGTTCATTGTCGGCCACCGGCATCGGTCACGGCAGCGACAACGCGGTGATCATGGGACTGATGGGGGAGTGGCCGGACGCGATCGATCCGTCGCAAATCGGCATCCGCATTGAAACCCTGCGCGAAACCCACACGCTGCTGCTTGATGGGCGTTTATCGGTGCCGTTCATCTGGGCCCGGGACATGCGCCTGATCGACGAAAACCTGCCGTTCCACCCCAACGCCATGACCCTGATCGCCGAAGGCGATGACGGCGAGCTGCATCGCGACACCTACTATTCCATCGGCGGTGGATTTGTCGTCGATGAAGCACAAGCTTCCAGCGGTGTGGTGGATCTGGATCGCACGGTGTTGCCGTACGATTTCTCCAGCGCCGTCGAACTGCTCAGCCTCTGCAAGCAGCACAACCTGCGCGTCGCCGAACTGATGATGGCCAACGAGAAGGTCTGGCGCAGCGAAGAAGAAATCCGCGCCGGGCTGATGAAACTCTGGCGGGCGATGCAGGATTGCGTCGAGCAAGGCCTCAAGCACGAAGGCATCCTGCCCGGTGGCCTGAACGTGCGCCGTCGCGCGGCCAAATTGCACCGTAGCCTGCAGGAGTTGAACAAGCCCAACGTGATCGGCTCGACGCTGAGCGCGATGGAATGGGTCAACCTGTTCGCCCTGGCGGTCAACGAAGAAAACGCCGCCGGCGGGCGCATGGTCACGGCGCCGACTAACGGCGCGGCGGGGATCATTCCGGCGGTGTTGCACTACTTCATGAAATTCAGCGAGGCGGTGACCGACGCCAACGTGGTCGACTATTTCCTCAGTGCCGCAGCGGTGGGGATTCTGTGCAAGAAGAACGCCTCCATTTCCGGTGCGGAAGTCGGTTGCCAGGGCGAAGTCGGCTCGGCTTGCGCCATGGCGGCGGCGGGGTTGGCGGAGATCCTCGGCGCCACGCCGGAGCAATTATGTAACGCGGCGGAAATCGGCCTGGAGCACAACCTCGGCCTGACCTGCGATCCGGTCGGCGGACTGGTTCAAGTGCCGTGCATCGAGCGCAACGCGATTGCCGCGGTGAAGGCGATCAACGCGGCGCAGATGGCATTGCGCGGTGATGGGCAGCACTTTATCTCGCTGGATCGGGTGATCCGGACTATGCGTGATACCGGGGCGGATATGCATGACAAATATAAAGAGACTTCGCGGGGTGGGTTGGCGGTGAGTGCGGTGGAGTGTTGAGCTGACCCATCTCTGTAGGAGCCGGCTTGCTGGCGATGAACGATAACGCGGTCACTCTGAAAACCGCGTCGGTCCGATCGCCAGCAAGCCGGCTCCTACAAAAGAACCACCAGAGCAGTCAAAACTGCGCGCTAAGTGAACACAGAAATTGGAACGCGCCACGTTTTGGCGCGTCGCTTACAGATAAGCCACTTGTATCAACTCTGGGATCCAAATCGGCCCTGACCGTCCGTCCCCTGTGCTTGCGGTGACACTCTGTCCTGAGGCGTCGCAAGCCTGTTCCCACAAGTGCTACCGATTTGCTCACACGCAACGGAGCAGAGCGCTTGCAGCCCTTCATGCCACTGATAATCCCTACTCGCGACGCGGCTTATATAGACACGCTGCGACGTCGTTTTCAGGAGTTATTGAACGCGCATTCAATTTTAGGCATGGCAATTGCTCTGTCATTACAAAGCCCGTCTCCCATGCGAGAACGATGGCAATAACAAGAGCCTCCGCCTGAGGCCATCACCCGCTTTGTGTGAGGAGATACCGCGATGACGACGTTCAACTCAGGGGCTCAACCCCAGAACCGTGCGCCTCAATCCATCGGCTTTCTGCTGCTGGACAATTTCACGCTGATTTCTCTGGCCTCCGCCGTAGAACCCCTGCGTATGGCCAACCAATTGTCCGGCCGCGAGCTGTATCGCTGGACCACGCTCACCGTCGACGGCGGTCAGGTCTGGGCCAGTGACGGTCTGCAGATCACCCCCGACGCCTCCATGCACAAAGCACCGTCCATGGACACCATCATTGTCTGCGGCGGTATCGGCATACAGCGCACTGTTACTCGCGAACACGTCTCATGGCTGCAAAGCCAGGCGCGTCAATCCAAGCGCCTCGGTGCCGTCTGCACCGGCAGCTGGGCCTTGGCCTGCGCCGGCCTGCTGGACGGTTTCGATTGCAGCGTGCACTGGGAATGCCTGGCCGCTATGCAGGAAGCATTTCCGCGTGTGGCGATGAGCACACGGTTGTTCACCCTCGACCGTAACCGTTTCACCAGTTCAGGCGGCACGGCGCCGCTGGACATGATGCTGCACCTGATCAGCCGCGATCACGGTCGTGAACTGTCGGCCGCGATCTCGGAAATGTTCGTCTACGAGCGCATCCGTAATGAACAGGATCATCAGCGCGTGCCGCTCAAGCACATGCTCGGCACCAACCAGCCGAAGCTGCAGGAAATCGTCGCGCTGATGGAAGCCAACCTCGAAGAGCCGATCGACCTCGACGAACTGGCGGTGTATGTCGCCGTGTCCCGTCGCCAGCTCGAGCGGTTGTTCCAGAAATACCTGCACTGCTCGCCGTCGCGTTACTACCTGAAACTGCGCCTGATCCGCGCCCGGCAGTTGCTCAAGCAAACGCCGATGTCGATCATCGAAGTGGCATCGGTGTGCGGCTTTGTGTCCACGCCGCACTTCTCCAAGTGCTACCGCGAATACTTCGGCATTCCGCCGCGTGACGAACGCGTGGGTTCCAACACCACGCAGCAAGTGGCGATGATGCCGCTGCCGCAAGCATTGGTGCTGTCGCCGTTGTCCGGGCCGTTGTCGGCGTTGAGTCAGGCGCGCAACGAATCGACGTTCGCCAGCGTAAGGCTCTAAGCCGAGGCTCCTTTAGAAAAAGATCGCAGCCTTCGGCAGCGCCTACAAAGATCGTTGTAGGAACTGCCGAAGGCTGCGATCTTTTGATCTTTTATCAGGCGCTACGGCTTTGCTGGTACTCCGCCAATGCCGGCAACAATTGCTTATCAATGGCCTGGCGCACGGCCGGCAGGATGGTCGCGCTGCTGGTGTACATCTGCTTGACCATGGTCCGCAGCGTCATCGCCTTTTCATCGTTCAAGCCCCGCACCGCGCACTCGCATGCCTGCTCGGCGGTGGAGCCGTTCGGTACTTGAAACCCCAACGATTTCAGCTGGCCCAACAGGTCTTCCTGGTCAATCAAATCGGCGTGCATCATGACGCAATCCTTCTTCAGGGAACGGTGTCGTGGTTCGATTCTCGTAGGGGCCGTTGGCGTCGGCAAGGACGATTTGTCGCAATGGCCGCAATACCTATGAACAGGTCGTTTTCGGCTAACTTGCGAGAGGGGAGAGTGGGCACACTGGATTCAGCTGGCTTCACGAAGGTTTGGTCACCCTCGCGCAACGGCTCCTCAACAGTACCTTCTGCCCCGATCCTGTCACGGCTTGATCGGGGCTTTTTTTGCCTGTGAGTCAGGCAGGGATGTGGTGTTTGGGCTGACGCCATCGCGAGCAAGCCGCTCCCACATTCAATCGCATTCCTTCTGAGGGAACTCGGTCGAATGTGGGAGCGGCGGTGCGACGATTCGACTTGCTCGCGATGAACGATGACGCGGTCTAGCGTTGCAATACGAGAATCCGCGACAACAGCTCATCCCGGTCGACATAGCATCCCTGGAAATGCCGGGCGCCCGTGGCGGGATCGAACGCATTGCGCGCATGGAGCGTGCGGCGGTTATCAAAGCACCACATCTCACCCGGATTAAGCCGCGTCATCACCCGGAATCGCGCCTCGCGGGTCATGGCGATAAACCGGCGATACGCACGATATAACCTGGGCATCTGCTCCACCGACGCATCGAACGGCCCGCGCAGAAAGTTCGCCATGCGGATTTCCGACACCTGCCCCAACGCATCCAGCGCAATGATCGGTGCGAGGCAGCGATAGTCGCTGTGACGGTCCTTGTTGCGAAACTCCACCGGGATTTCACACAAGGCTTTGAACGACTCGGGATCTTCCTCGCGCAACGCTTGGGCAATCGCGAAACCGTCGACAAAAATACTCTCGCCGCCGTCCGCGTCATTGACCAGGCAATGCAGGAATTGCAGGCCCGGTTGCAGCTCTCGGGTCGGCAGATCGCTGTGCAACGGCAGGTTGAAAGCGGTGTAGGCATTGCTGTCGGCATCGGCCTTGGATTGCACGTTGAACAGCACGCCGAAATTGCTCTCGCGGATGAAGGAAATCCGCTGGGCAATCAGCTTCAGCGAACCGGGCTCGGTGGGCACGCCGCGGACCTGGGTGAGGCCGATATCACGCACGGCCAGCAGCCACTGCAGCAAGGCGTCGTTGTCATTCATCAACGCCTGATAGTCAAACACCGGCAGCGGCAAATCGCTTCTCCAAAGCGTGGATTTGGGCTTGCCGGCCCGGCGTTCGGCGCGGGAGTCGTCGTCATAGGCATGAGCCCGCAGCCAGCCCGGATCAAAGCGGCTGAGGTGGCCGTCCTGCCACTGGACGCAGAGGCAGCCTTCGGCGTCGACACTCGTCTGTGCGGGTATCAGGTTTTCAGCCACATCGACGATTTCCAGCACCTGCTCACGGGTTACGGTGTAGACACATTGCGGGCACGGGCAGTTGTCCCGCAGCCATTGATGATGAAAGGGGCTGACACGGGTATCCGCCCATGTCACATGAATGCGATCCGCCAAGGCCTGCACGCCACTCAGCGCGCTGATCAACGGATAAGTACGAAAGTCGGCAAACGCAGCGGCGGTGTTCATGGCGATCTCCTTGTTATTTTTTTGCGGGTAGAGCGATCACTCGGCCAATGTAGTCGGGGGCAGGCAGGTCGGACTGTTCGGCAACGATGGCTTGCAGCTTGCCCAGCGTTGCTTCGCTGAACGGCGCAGATCGCGGCCCGGCGAGGTCGACGTGCAGCAGCATTTGTTCGTTGCCCGCCAGTTCCTTGTCATCGCCGACCAGATGCAGGCTGTGATAGAGGTGCAGGCGTTTGCTGTCGTGAGCAATGATCTGGGTGTGCACTTCAACGTCGGCGTCGAGCTTCACTTCGTGCAGGTAGTTGAGGTGCAGTTCGAGGGTGAACAACGAGTTGCCGCTGGCTTCGCGGTTGTTGCTGTCCATGCCCAGACGGTCCATCAGTGCATCGGTGGCGTAGCTGAAAATCAGCAGGTAAAACGCGTCGCGCAGGTGGCCGTTGTAGTCGACCCAGTCGGGGATGATGGTGGTGCTGTAAGTCGTAAGCGCGGGCATGCGATCAGTTCCTGAAGTAATGAGAACCTGTAGGAGCCGGCTTGCTGGCGATGGCGGCGGCGCGGTGTTCCTGTCAAACCGCGTTGACCTCATCGCCAGCAAGCCGGCTCCTACAGGGAGCGGTGGTTAGTCGGCGAACGCCATCCCATGCTTCTCTTTGGTGTTTTTCACCGCTTCCAGCACCGCCAGCAGGCAATCATCACGATAGCGCTCCAGCGCCGAAATGCTGTGTTTGCCCAGCTGGTCGCTGGTGCCATCCACCACATCATCAATCAATTTGTCGGTCAGCTCCGGTGCCGGCAGATAGGTCCACGGCAATTGCAGCGCCGGACCGAACTGAGCCATGAAGTGCCGCATGCCGGCATCGCCACCGGCCAGGGTGTAAGTCAAAAAGGTGCCCATGAACGACCAGCGCAGACCCGCGCCAAAACGGATCGCATCGTCGATTTCACCGGTCGTCGCCACACCGTCGTTCACCAGGTGCAACGCCTCGCGCCACAGTGCTTCGAGCAAACGGTCGGCGATAAAGCCTGGCACTTCCTTGCGCACATGCAGCGGACGCATGCCCAAGGATTCGTAGACTTTCATGGCCGCTTGAACGGCTTCCGGTGCGGTATTTTTTCCGCCAACCACTTCCACCAGCGGCAACAGATAAACCGGGTTGAACGGGTGGCCAACCACGCAGCGTTCGGGGTGGGTCGAGCTCTCGTAGAACTCGCTCGGCAACAGGCCCGAAGTGCTGGAGCCGATCAGTGCATCAGGCTTGGCCGCTGCGCTGATTTTGCTGTGCAGTTCCAGTTTCAGATCGAGGCGTTCCGGGGCACTTTCCTGAATGAAATCGGCATAGCGAACGCACTCTTCAATGGTCGCGACAAAGCGCAGGCGATCCTGCGAAGCGCCGGGTGCCAGGCCTTGCTTCTCCAGCGCACCCCAAGCATTGGCGACACGTTTGCGCAGGGCGGCTTCGGCGCCGGGCGCCGGGTCCCAGGCCACCACATCGAGACCGTGGGCGAGGGCGCGGGAGACCCAGCCGCTGCCGATGACACCGCTGCCCAGGGCGGCGAAGGTTTTGATTTCGGTAATAAAAGTCATGGCAACTTCCTGAAAGAATTCGGTGATCCTCTGTAGGCGCCGGCTTGCTGGCGATGGCGGCGCTCCTGCCACAAAAATGTGAAGGATGTACCTGCGTCATCGCCAGCAAGCCGGCTCCTACAGGGTTATGTGTCTGGCTCAGCCGCGCTTGGTCAGGCCCATTTTTGCCCGGCCTTCGGCCGGTGTCAGAACCCGGGCGCCGAGGCGGCTGAGGATTTCCGAGGCACGCTCGACCAGTTGGCCGTTGGTTGCCAGCACACCCTTGTCCAGCCAGATGTTGTCTTCCAGGCCGACCCGCACGTTGCCGCCGAGCAGCACCGCTTGTGCCGCCATCGGCATCTGCATGCGACCGATGCCGAAACCAGCCCACACGGCGTTGGCGGGCAGGTTGTCGACCATGGCTTTCATGGTGGTGGTATCAGCCGGCGCACCCCAAGGGATGCCCAGGCACAGCTGGAACAGCGGGTCGTCTAGCAGGCCTTCCTTGATCAACTGTTTGGCGAACCACAGGTGACCGGTGTCGAAGATTTCCAGCTCGGCCTTCACGCCCAGCTCTTGAATGCGTTTGGCGCCAGCACGCAGCTGCGCCGGGGTGGACACGTAAATGGTGTCGCCGTCGCCGAAGTTCAGGGTGCCGCAATCGAGGGTGCAGATTTCCGGCAGCAGTTCTTCTACGTGCGCCAGTCGGGTCAGCGGGCCGACCAGGTCGGTGTTCGGGCCGAACTCCATCGGGTTCTCGCCGGCGCCGATTTCCAGGTCGCCGCCCATGCCGGCGGTGAGGTTGACGATGATGTCGACGTCGGCCTCGCGGATGCGCTCCATCACTTCGCGGTACAGCGCCACGTCACGGCTGAACTTGCCGGTTTCCGGGTTGCGCACGTGGCAGTGGACGACCGTGGCGCCTGCTTTTGCTGCTTCTACTGCGGCAGCGGCGATCTGTTTCGGGGTGACCGGCACGTGTGGGCTTTTGCTGGTCGTGTCGCCAGCACCGGTAAGTGCGCAGGTGATGATGACGTCGTGGTTCATGAGGCGGGTTCCTTGCAGGCGTGATGATTCCGTTCGCAGCCCCGTAGGGCTGCGAGTCGGTGGTTCAATCGGGGTTTATTTGCTGGTCAGTTTCAAATTGTCAGCGGCCGGTTTGCCATCGAAAGTGGTTACACCTTCGAGCCACCGCTGTTTGTCTTGCGGGTGATCTTTCAGCCATTGTTTGGCCGATTCGAGCGCGTCCTTGTGATCCAGCAGCGGCTGCATCATCCGGCTCTCGTCTTCGGCGGTGTAGGTCAGGTTACTGAGCAATTTGCCGATGTTCGGGCACTGCTGTGCGTAGTTCGGCGCGGTGACGGTCCAGACCGTGGCCATCCCTTCATTCGGGCCCAGCGCGTCGTCGCTGCCGGTGAGGTAAGTCATCTGCACGTTGACGTTCATCGGGTGCGGCGCCCAGCCGAAGAACACCACGGCTTCCTTGCGGCGTACGGCGCGATCCACTGCCGCGAGCATGCCGGCCTCGCTGGACTCGACCAACTGGAACTTGCCGAGGCCAAACTGGTTCTTGGCGATCATCGCCTTGATCTGGGTGTTGGCGCCCGAGCCAGGCTCGATACCGTAAATCTTGCCGCCCAGTTCTTTCTCGAACTTGGCGATGTCGGCAAAGGTTTTAAGACCCTTGTCGGCAAGGTAGGTCGGTACGGCGAGGGTGGCGCGAGCGTCTTTCAGGCTTGGCGCTTCAAGGACCTTGACCTGATTGGCGTCGACGAACGGCGTGATGGTCTGGGTCATCAGCGGGTTCCAGTAGCCCAGGAACAGGTCCAGGCGCTGGTCGCGGATCCCGGCAAAAATGATTTGCTGGGACGCGCTGGTTTGTTTGGTGTTGTAGCCGAGGCCGTCGAGCAGGACCTGGGTCATGGCGCTGGTGGCGATTACATCGGTCCAGTTCACGACGCCCATGCGCACGTTCTGGCATGAAGCAGGTTCGGCCGCCATGACACTGGCGCTCAGGAAAGCGGTACCGCTGAGTGCAAGAACACAGCTGCTGATCAGTCGTTTCATCTCAGGTTTCCTCGGCAGTTCGTTATTGTGGGGCCCGGCATCTTCGTGCGCCGGTGATGACCAAGTTACGCACCAACGCCCCCGTTAAAACGCACTGCGGCGACCAGCTCTTGCACTGCAGCGACCTGACCTCTTGAATGCCGCGTGCAAGTGGCGTATCAACAGCACACGCTCCCCTCCCTCTCGTTACCCGCGAATCGAGTGCGCTCCATGTCCCAGGATTTCTACTTCATGTTGATGCCGGGTTTTTCGGCCATCGGTTTTATCTCGGCCATCGAGCCGTTGCGGGTCGCCAATCGTTTTCGCGGCGAGCTGTATCGCTGGCATGTACTGAGCGCGGACGGCGGGGCGGTGCTGGCCAGTAACGGCATGTCGGTCAATGCCGACGCGGCACTGGAGCCGCTGAAGAAAGGCGCGACGTTATTGGTGGTCGCGGGTTTCGAGCCGCTGAAATTCGCCACCCCGGCGCTGGAACACTGGCTGCGCCGGCTCGATAACGAAGGCGTGACCCTTGGCGCCATCGACACTGGCAGCTTCGTCCTCGCCGAAGCCGGCCTGCTCGACGGCCATCGCCTGACCCTGCACTGGGAAGCCATCGACGCCTTCAAGGAATCTTATCCACAGCTCAGCGTCACCCAGGAACTGTTCGAGATCGATCGTCGGCGCATCACCTCCGCCGGCGGCACGGCGTCCATCGACCTGATGCTCGACCTCATCGCTCAGGCCCACGGCCCGGAACTGGCAATCCAGGTCAGCGAACAGTTCGTACTCGGCCGCATCCGCCCGCGCAAAGACCACCAGCGCATGGAAGTCGCCACGCGGTACGGCATCAGCAACAAGAAGCTCGTGCATGTGATCGGCGAGATGGAACAGCACAGCGAACCGCCGCTGACCACGCTGGAGTTGGCGGAATCGATCAAAGTGACGCGGCGGCAGCTGGAGCGGTTGTTCAGGCTGCATTTGAACGACACGCCGAGCAATTTCTACCTGCGGCTAAGGCTGGAAAAGGCACGGCAGTTGTTGCGGCAGACCAATATGAGTGTGCTGGAGGTGAGTATCGCGTGCGGGTTTGAGTCGCCGTCGTATTTCACCCGCAGTTATCGGGCGCGGTTTGAGCGGTGTCCGCGCGAGGACCGGCGACAAACACAGAAGGCCTGACGCGGGCCCTTGCAGGAGCCGGCTTGCTGGCGATAGCGGTCTCAAGATCTGCGTAGATTTTTAGGGCCTCATCGCCAGCAAGTCGGCTCCTGCAGGGGGCGGGGCGTTTACTTTTTCATTAGGGCAGAACAGGCCGCTTTGAATGCCTCATGCTGATACTTGTTCAGTGTCCCCGGCAGCTCAAAATCAAACTTCTTGTTCTGTGCATTGATCGTCTGCGGCGACAGCAACGTCACCTCGCAACTCTCCAGCAACTGAAAAATACCCTCGATCTTGAACGTCGTCGGGCCACCCGCGAATTCGCCTTTCTTGCTGCGTTTCTTGATCGCGATCCGGTCGATGGAGTTCTCACGGACAAACGACGCGACCTGAGCGGCAAACACCTTGACGTTGGCGGCCTCGTCGTCATCGTCGAGGGCGATTTTCTTGGTATTGAGCGCGACGTGGCTCAGCACCTGATCGTCGAGGGACGCCACGGCGATGATCGCTTCGCTGCCTTTGATTTCGATGCCGCAGAATTTCATGTCGATCCCTTTCACAAATGGTTGTGTGCAGCCTACAGCTCAAGTTGACTGGCCGTGATGCCAAACGCCGCGGCAATTTTCTCGCGGGTGGCTTTGCGCGGTTTTGCAACCGTCTCTTGCTGGGCGAAGGCCGGCTGGGAAATACCCATGCGTTTGGCTACTTCATCCTGGGTAAGGTTCAGGTGTTCGCGCCAGGCGCGAATCGGTGTTGCGCCACCGACGATACGGCTGACGACTTCGTGGGGAATCAGATCGGGTTCAATCTTCTGCGCCACATATTGCGCGTAGGGAATGACCACGAAAGCAGGGTTGCCCTCCGCGTCGTTGATGATTTGAACGTCAGTAGGTGCGTTCATCGCGTTTTTTGACCTCTTGAATACTGACCACTTTGATTGCGCCATCCCAGTCGAACATGACTCGATAATTACCCACTCGAAGTCGATAGGCGTAGTCATGACCGACCAGTGCTTTGACATTGACGATGTCAGGCATGTCAGTCAGCACCGCGACGGCATCACGGACCTGGATCTGGTGAGCGGAATGCAATTTCAGAAGCTGCTTAACGGCCTTTCGAGTCCAGTGAATGCTGTTCATTAGAGAATATAAGTCTTTTATAAGATTTTCCAATCGTTACTTATATTTCTCTCTTGGCCAATTAACGAAGCATGTCGGGATATTGCCCCACTGTCAGGGTCTGTTGCGAGGTGTTGGGAGCGCTGTAGGCTTGGTCAGCGAGGTTTGTAGGAAACAGCATTTCTTGAGGGCCGAAAGCTGGCGAAGTTGCCAGCTTTCCGACGGAAGTTCGGGGTCACTCCTGCCCAATCGACTCCAAAAATTCCGACCGCTCATCACTCATCCGCGCCACGCAATCATTTTGCGCAATGGTGAACGCCTTGCTGCCGCTGGTCGCTGGAAACGCTTCAACCGCGCAATCCGCGTCCCGGGTTTTCAGCCATTGTTGCTGGGCTGCCTTGATTTTGGCGGTGATGTCGGCCAGTTGCGTCGGGCTCTTGCCGTAGAGCGTTTGCATGCGCTCGGTCAGGCTTTGATAGTTGTCCTTGAGCAGGTCTTCGGCGGTGGTTCGGCTGTAGATCGAGCATTCCAGGGTCTGGACGTCGTTTTCGACCGCGTCGCAGGGGTTGGTGTCGGACTCTTCAGCCGCCTGTACGCCGGTCGCTATCAGTGCCATTGCCAGTAAGATCGATTTCATTGCGTCTCAGCCCTTTTTTTGGCCCAAATTCCGTAATGCCGCGAATTCTGGCCCATGCGTAAGCCCTTGAACAGGTGGCCTGTGACGTTCAACGACGACCCTTTGTCGCGGATTGACGCTTTCGGCAAACCCTCTGTCGTTTTTGCACCCGGCTGCACCGGTCCTCAGGCATATGCTGGCCCCAAAGCGCCGGCACACGATTCGGCGCATGAATCGCTAATAGGGGACAGCCTGATGAGCCCAGCCGAATTGCACGCCGACAGCATCGTTATCGACGGGCTGATTATTGCCAAGTGGAACCGCGAGCTGTTTGAAGACATGCGCAAGGGCGGTCTGACCGCGGCCAACTGCACCGTGTCGGTGTGGGAGGGCTTTCAGGCCACCGTCAACAACATCGCCGCCAGCCAGAAGCTGATTCGCGAGAACAGCGACCTGGTGATTCCGGTGCGCACCACGGCCGACATCCGTAAAGCCAAGGAGCAGGGCAAGACCGGCATCCTCTTCGGCTTCCAGAATGCGCACGCGTTTGAAGACCAGATCGGCTATGTCGAGGTGTTCAAGCAGCTCGGCGTCGGTATCGTGCAGATGTGCTACAACACCCAGAACCTGGTCGGTACCGGTTGCTATGAGCGCGATGGCGGTCTGTCGGGCTTCGGTCGTGAAATCGTTGCCGAGATGAACCGCGTTGGCGTCATGTGCGACCTGTCCCACGTCGGTTCGAAAACGTCCGAAGAAGTCATCCTCGAATCCAAGAAGCCGGTCTGCTACTCCCACTGCCTGCCGTCGGGTCTGAAAATTCACCCGCGCAACAAATCCGATGAAGAACTGAAGTTCATCGCCGATCACGGCGGTTTCGTCGGCGTGACCATGTTCGCGCCGTTCCTGGCCAAGGGCATCGACTCGACCATCGACGACTACGCCGAAGCCATCGAATACACCATGAACATCGTCGGCGAAGACGCCATCGGCATCGGCACCGACTTCACCCAGGGCCATGGCCAGGACTTCTTCGAATACCTGACCCATGACAAGGGCTATGCCCGCCGTCTGACCAGCTTCGGCAAGATCATCAACCCGCTGGGCATCCGCACCGTCGGCGAGTTCCCGAACCTGACCGAAACCCTGCTCAAGCGCGGCCATTCCGAGCGCGTGGTCCGCAAGATCATGGGCGAGAACTGGGTCAACGTCCTCAAGGACGTCTGGGGCGAGTAAGCCGCCGCACCTCTGAATCCTTTCCCCTGGCCTTGCGTGCCGGGGGCAACAGCAAAATTTTTCTGGAGTTAAGTTTCCATGGCCAAGATCGCCCCGCAATTGCCAATCGAAGTCGACAGCGAAACCGGTGTCTGGACCTCCGACGCCCTGCCGATGCTGTACGTACCACGTCACTTCTTCGTCAACAACCACATGGGTATCGAGGAAGTGCTGGGCGCCGAAGCCTACGCCGAAATCCTTTACAAGGCTGGCTACAAATCCGCCTGGCACTGGTGTGAAAAAGAAGCTGAATGCCACGGCCTGGAAGGCGTCGCGGTGTTCGAGCACTACATGAAACGCCTGTCGCAACGCGGCTGGGGCCTGTTCAAGATCCAGGACATCGACCTCGACAAAGGCACCGCCAGCGTCAAGCTCGAACACTCGGCGTTCGTCTACGTCTACGGCAAGGTCGGGCGCAAGGTCGACTACATGTTCACTGGCTGGTTTGCCGGTGCCATGGACCAGATCCTGCAGGCCCGCGGCAGCAAGATTCGTACGGTTGCCGAGCAAGTCTACGGTGGCTCCGAAGAAGGCCACGACGACGGTTTGTTCACCGTCAAGCCGTTGTAAGTCGAGGACCCCGCCATGGCTTTCGAAGCAATGTTCCAGCCGATCCAGATCGGCAAACTGACCATCCGCAACCGCGTGCTCAGCACCGCGCACGCCGAGGTCTACGCGACCGACGGCGGCATGACCACCGACCGGTACGTCAAGTATTACGAAGAGAAAGCCAAGGGCGGGATCGGCCTGGCGATTTGTGGCGGTTCTTCCAGTGTGGCCATCGACAGCCCGCAAGGCTGGTGGAAGTCGGTCAACCTGGCCGACGACCGGATCATTCCGCACTTCCAGAACCTGGCTGATGCCATGCACAAGCATGGCGCCAAGATCATGATCCAGATTACTCACATGGGCCGTCGTTCCCGCTGGGACGGCGAGCACTGGCCAACCTTGCTGTCGCCGTCGGGCATCCGTGAACCGGTGCACCGCGCGACCTGCAAAACCATCGAGCCGGAAGAAATCTGGCGCGTGATCGGCAACTACGCGAGCGCTGCGGCACGTGCCAAGGCCGGTGGCCTCGACGGCGTCGAACTGTCCGCCGTGCACCAGCACATGATCGACCAGTTCTGGAGCCCGCGGGTCAACAAGCGTACCGACGAATGGGGCGGCAGCTTCGAGAACCGCATGCGTTTCGGCCTGGAAGTGATCAAGGCTGTGCGGGCTGAAGTCGGCCCGGATTTCTGCGTCGGCATCCGTCTGTGCGGTGATGAGTTCCACCCGGACGGCTTGTCCCACGAGGACATGAAGCAGATCGCCAAGTACTACGACGACACCGGCATGATCGACTTCATCGGCGTGGTCGGCTCGGGTTGCGACACCCACAACACCCTGGCCAACGTTATCCCGAACATGAGTTATCCACCGGAGCCGTTCCTGCATTTGGCCGCTGGTATCAAGGAAGTGGTGAAGGCGCCGGTTCTGCATGCGCAGAACATCAAGGACCCGAACCAGGCGACCCGTATTCTGGAAGGCGGCTACGTGGACATGGTCGGCATGACCCGCGCCCACATCGCCGACCCGCACCTGATCGCCAAGATCAAGATGGGCCAGGTCGACCAGATCAAACAATGCGTCGGCGCCAACTATTGCATCGACCGTCAGTATCAAGGTCTGGACGTGTTGTGCATCCAGAACGCTGCGACCTCCCGTGAATACATGGGGGTGCCGCACATCATCGAGAAATCCACCGGGCCGAAACGCAAAGTCGTGGTGGTCGGTGCCGGCCCTGCCGGGATGGAAGCCGCTCGTGTATCCGCCGAACGTGGCCACGACGTGACCCTGTTCGAGAAGAAAGAGTTCATCGGCGGGCAGATCACGACCGCGTCGAAAGCCCCGCAACGGGACCAGATTGCCGGGATCACCCGTTGGTTCCAGCTGGAACTGGCGCGTCTGAAAGTCGACCTGCGCCTGGGCGTGGCCGCCGATGCGGCAACCATTCTCGACCTGCGTCCGGACGTGGTGGTGCTCGCCGTTGGCGGTCACCCGTTCCTGGAGCAGAACGAACATTGGGGCGCGGCTGAAGGCCTGGTGGTCAGCAGCTGGGACATCCTCGACGGCAAGGTTGCACCCGGCAAGAACGTGCTGGTCTACGACACCATTTGCGAGTTCACCGGGATGTCGACCGCCGACTTCCTCGCCGACAAGGGCTGCCAGGTCGAGATCGTCACCGACGACATCAAGCCAGGCGTAGCGATTGGCGGCACCTCGTTCCCGACGTACTACCGCAGCATGTACCCGAAAGAAGTGATCATGACCGGGGACATGATGCTGGAGAAGGTCTACCGCGAAGGCGACAAGCTGGTGGCGGTGCTGGAAAACGAATACACCGGCGCCAAAGAGGAGCGGGTGGTGGACCAGGTCGTCGTCGAAAACGGCGTGCGTCCGGACGAAGAAATCTACTACGCCATGAAGGAAGGCTCGCGCAACAAAGGCCAGATGGACATCGAAGCCCTGTTCGCGATCAAGCCACAACCTTCGTTGAGCCAGGCGGGCGACGGCTACTTGCTGTTCCGCATCGGCGACTGCGTGGCACAGCGCAACACCCACGCGGCGATCTACGACGCGCTGCGGTTGTGCAAGGATTTCTAAGCCAATCTCCTGTAGGAGCCGGCTTGCTGGCGATGAACGATAACGCGGACTGCCTGATTCACCGCGGCGTTTGAATCGCCAGCAAGCCGGCTCCTACAAGGCCCATGCAAAACCCCGAGGTCTTTGGGAGCTTCACCATGTTGAACACCCTTCTTCCAATCCTGTTGTTCGTTGCCCTGGGCCTTGCGGTTCTGGGCGCGTTGCGGCGGGTGGCTATGTGGCGCCGGGGCCGGGCTTCGAAAGTCGACCTGATCGGTGGCCTGTTCGCCATGCCCAAGCGCTACATGGTCGACTTGCACCACGTCGTCGCGCGGGACAAATACATCGCCAACACCCACGTCGCCACGGCCGGTGGTGCGGTGGCATCCGCTGTGCTGGCGATTCTGGTGCACGGGTTCGGCCTGCATAACCGCTTCCTCGGTTACGCGCTGTTGCTGATGACGGCCGTGATGTTCGTCGGTGCGATCTTCGTGTACCTGCGCCGGCGCAACCCACCGGCCCGTTTGTCCAAAGGCCCGTGGATGCGTTTGCCGAAAAGCTTGCTGGCATTTTCGGCGTCGTTCTTCCTGGTGACCCTGCCAGTGGCAGGCATCCTGCCGGAAAACTTCGGTGGCTGGATCCTGGTCGTGATCCTCGGGCTCGGCGTGCTCTGGGGCGTCTCGGAATTGTTCTTCGGCATGACCTGGGGCGGGCCGATGAAGCACGCCTTCGCCGGTGCGCTGCACCTGGCCTGGCACCGCCGCGCCGAACGTTTTGGCGGTGGTCGTTCCACCGGTTTGAAGCCGCTGGACCTCAACGATCCAAGCGCACCGCTGGGCGTGGAAAAGCCCAAGGATTTCACCTGGAACCAACTGCTCGGTTTTGACGCCTGCGTGCAGTGCGGCAAGTGCGAAGCCGCGTGCCCGGCATTCGCCGCCGGTCAGCCGCTGAACCCGAAAAAGCTGATTCAAGACATGGTCGTTGGCCTCGCCGGTGGCACCGACGCCAAGTTTGCCGGCAGCCCGTATCCGGGCAAAGCGATCGGCGAACACGCCGGCAATCCGCATCAACCGATCGTCAACGGTCTGGTGGACGCTGAAACCTTGTGGTCCTGCACCACTTGCCGTGCCTGCGTCGAGGAATGCCCGATGATGATCGAGCACGTCGATGCCATCGTCGACATGCGCCGCCATCTGACCCTGGAAAAAGGCGCGACCCCGAACAAGGGTGCCGAAGTCCTGGAAAACCTGATCGCCACCGACAACCCGGGCGGTTTCGCGCCGGGCGGGCGGATGAACTGGGCGGCGGACTTGAACCTCAATCTGATGAGCGAGAAGAAGTCGGTCGACGTGCTGTTCTGGGTCGGCGACGGTGCCTTCGACATGCGCAACCAGCGCACCTTGCGCGCCTTCGTCAAAGTGCTGAAAGCGGCCAAGGTCGACTTCGCGGTGCTCGGTCTTGAAGAGCGCGACAGCGGTGACGTGGCCCGGCGTCTGGGCGACGAAGCCACCTTCCAGTTGTTGGCCAAACGCAACATCCAGACCCTGGCCAAGTACAGCTTCAACCGCATCGTCACCTGCGACCCGCACAGCTTCCACGTGCTGAAAAACGAGTACGGCGCCTTCGACGGCAACTACGTCGTGCAGCACCACAGCACCTACATGGCGGAAATCATCAGCGCTGGCGCACTCAATCTCGGCCAGCACAAAGGCAACAGCGTGACCTATCACGACCCGTGCTACCTCGGTCGCTACAACGGCGAATACGAGGCGCCGCGTGAGGTGCTGCGTGCGCTGGGGATCGAGGTCAAGGAAATGCAACGCTCCGGTTTCCGCTCGCGCTGCTGCGGCGGCGGTGGCGGTGCGCCGATCACCGACATTCCGGGCAAGCAACGGATCCCCGACATGCGCATGGAAGACATCCGCGAAACCGGTGCCGAACTGGTGGCCGTGGGCTGCCCACAGTGCACCGCGATGCTCGAAGGCGTGGTCGAACCGCGTCCGCTGATCAAGGACATCGCCGAACTGGTGGCGGACGCGCTGCTTGAAGACGCAGCCCCAAGCAAACCGACCACACCGGCCCAACGTGAACCTGCGGAGGCCCACTGATGAGCGACATTATCCGCCGCGACCCCCGCGCCGAATGGATTGCCCGTAACCGCCTGCACCCGCTGCATGCGGCCATGCAACCGGCGCAACACAGCTGGATGGGGCCGAATGGCGTCATCCGCAAAAATCCCCATGGCATCGGTTTCATCGGCCCGAACGGCATTAAACGGATCGACCGCAGTGGCGCTCAGCAGGGCGGGGCGACCAAACGCTCGGCCGCTGTTGAAGTGCAATTGCCGCTGCATCAAGTGCCTGCACCTGCGTTTTACATCAGCGTGGTGCCGGACATGGTCGGCGGCCGCTTGAGCAGCCACGACCGCGATTTGCTCGGACTGGCGCATCAATTGGCCGGCAAAGATGGCGCGGTATTGGCCGTGGTCTTCGGCGAACACAAGGAGAGCGCCTTCGCCACCGCTGGCGTCGATCGCTTGCTGGTACTCGAAGGCGAGGAATTCAGCGGTTATGCACCGGAACAACGGGTCCAGGGCCTGCGGGCTGTGGATAACCAGTTCAGCCCGCGCCATTGGCTGCTGCCGGACAGCCGCAGCGGTGGCGGCGAACTCGGTCGACGCTTTGCCGCTGCACTGGGCGAACGCCCGGCCACGCGGGTCTGGCAGGTCAAGGATCAGGAATGCATTGGCCGCGCCGGTGCTGGCTTGCAAGACCTTGCGCGCCCGGTTGCACGCTTGATCCTGGCTGCCGTCGAATGTGCCGAACCCGTCAGCGAAACCCGACACGAAGCCTTGCCGGTGGAGTTATCCACAACCGTGGCCCGCAGCCTGTCGCGGATCGAGGATCTGGGCGCTGTGGCCGTGGACCCGGCGGCGATTCCGATGGCCGAAGCCGAGTTCATCTTCTCCGGCGGCAACGGGGTCAAGGACTGGGGACTTTTCCACAGGACCGCCCAAGCCCTTGGCGCCACCGAAGGCGCGTCCCGCGTGGCAGTGGACGATGGTTTCATGGCGCGCGACCGTCAGGTCGGTGCGTCCGGCACCTGGGTCACCGCGCGCGTTTACGTGGCGGTGGGGATTTCCGGGGCGATCCAACACCTGCAAGGCATCGGTGCCTGCGACAAGGTGGTGGCGATCAACCTCGACCCTGGCTGCGACATGATCAAACGGGCCGACCTGTCGGTGATCGGCGAGAGCGCCGAGATACTTCAAGCCTTGATCGCGGCGGTAGAGGCTTACCGCAACGAAGCCAAGCGCGATGCGGCTTAAGGGAAGGAAAGGGTTATGAGCACGAAAATCATCAGCCTGGTGTCCATCGGCGCCCACCCGACTTCCGGCCGGCCACGTCGCGCGGAGCAGGATGCGCGGGCCGTGGAACTGGGTCTGCAACTGGCTGGGGATAACCTGCAAGTGCTGCATGCCGGCGACGTCGCGGAACCGGCGTTGCGCGCTTACCTAGGCATGGGCCTGGAACAGCTGCATGTGCTGGAACAACCGCAGGGCGCCGATGCATTGCCGGCGTTGACCGCCTATTTGCGCGACGCGGGTGCGCAAGTCGTGCTGACCGGCAGCCAGGCTGAAACCGGTGAAGGCTCGGGCATGCTGCCGTTTCTGCTGGCGGAAAGCCTCGGCTGGCCGCTGGTGGTCGGGCTGGCGCAGGTCGAGTCCATCGACGGCAATTCGGCCCTGGTGCTGCAAGCCTTGCCCCGTGGCCAGCGTCGTCGTTTGAAGGTACGGCTGCCGTTTCTCGCGACAGTGGATAACGCGGCGCCGAAGCCTCGGCAGAGCGCCTACGGCCCGGCTCGGCGCGGGGTGTTGCAGGCGGATGAAGTCGAAGTGATCGACGATGAACTGCTGGCGGTCGCTACATTGCAACCTGCCAAACCGCGGCCTAAACGCTTGAAAGTGATCAAAGCCAAAAGCGGCGCAGACCGGATGAAAGCCGCGACGGCCAAGGCCAGTGGCGGCGGCGGACAAGTGCTCAAAGGCGTGACCGCGCAAGCGGGTGCCGAGGCGATTCTCAAGTTGTTGATCGAAGAAGGCGTGGTTCGCTGACTCACAACCACCACACATCAAAATGTGGGAGCGGGCTTGCTCGCGAACGCGGAGTCTCGGTCGACATTAAAATTGCCTGACACACCGCGTTCGCGAGCAAGCCCGCTCCCACAAGGGAAAACCATGACCGTAAAATTTCGTTCGGCCCAGCGCGCGGATGCGCGGGAGATTGCTCGTCTGTTCCAGATTTCGTCAGAGGGGGCTTCGGATTACATCTGGAGCCAACTGGCAGAGCCGGGCCAGGATCTGTTGGAAGTGGGGGCCAGTCGCTACGCCCGCGACGATGTGGATTTCTCCTGGCAGAACTGCCTGATTGCCGAAGCAGACGGGCAGGTCGTCGGCATGATGCACAGCTACACAATGCGTCACGATCCCCTGGCCGAACCCACCACCGACCCGGTGCTGGCGCCATATGCCGACATGGAAATCCCCGATACGCTCTACATCTCCAGCCTGGCGCTGCACGAAGGCTGGCGAAATCAGGGCCTGGGCAAACAGTTCCTCGCGCACGCTCACGAGCGCGCCAGCCAGTTGGGCCTCAAGGGGTTGAGCCTGATCGACTACGCCGTCAACACCGGTGCCCGTCGGTTTTACGAGCGCCATGGCTTTCGAATCGTCGATACCTGCCAGATCACCCCTCACCCGATGATTCGGGTGACCGGTGAGGCCTACCTCATGCAGTGGCCCTAGTGAACTACATTTCTCTATGAGCTGCCCGAACTGGCAGCAGCGCTAATTCAAACAACGCGGTTTCAGGCATGGGTCGATCATGAGCGCGGTCAATCGGCGTGTGCCATGTCTGATCTGTGCCCTGATGGTTTTTCTCTGTGTCTCCACGAATTCGACGGCCGATAGGGAAGCGCCGGATTTCTATACATGGATCGAGTCTGAACCGGGGCGCAGCGCTTCCCTGGCGCAGATGAAGCAGCAGTGCGACGACGTACGCGATCCTGAAAAAAACCTGAAGTGTTCAGTGTCCGTTCTCGCCAGAATGTTCGAGGACAAGGCCGCCAACCAGCTTCCCGATTACTACCTGGCGATCAAGCGCCGTCACGCCGGGGCCATCGCGAATGACCCTGAGCTCAAACCGTTGTTTTCCATGTTCGGCAGCGAATCGCTCGCGATCTTGCGTCAGGTCGCCGATTTCTCGGTGACCCAAACAAAGCACCACGAAGTACTGCCGATCCATCCTTACCCCAGTGACGGCCACTCGACCGACGAAGTGTTGCCCTACATCGACGTCAAAGCGGCCAATGGGGTTTCGGCGCGCTTCATTCTTGATACGGGAGCCCCTCAAACACGGGTCAACACTGAAACTGCGAAGTTGATGGGCATCAGGTTATTGACCGACTCCCATTAGGCTACAGCACGTTCTACGGTGAGCGAGACCTGGCAGCCCAACTGGGAATCCTGGAGTCCCTGAAGATAGGTACACGCGAATTCAGGAATGTCCTGGTGTTTGTCAGTGACCGGGATAACTTGTTGGGGCTTGATCTGATCGGTAAGTCAGGGCGTTTGAAGGTCACGAAAAAGACCCTGGAGATTAACGCGGCACCGCCCACGCGATGTGATTCGCCCATCACCTACGCGCGCATGGACATCAATCAACGACTGACCATTGCCGCGCGGCTGGATCGTCGGGCAACGCTGGCGATTATCGACACCGGCAATGTGGACTACCTGACCTCGTCCTTGCCCGGCCATTCACCGGACAACGTCACGCCGAGTCACCGGACCTACAGGGGCGAGTTGAGCCTGGCCGGACGCATCCGGTCGATCACCTACAAATACTACCCGGACTACACAATTCCGCCGTCCATGCTGCTCGGGCAGTACGTGCCTTCGATCCTGCTCGGCTGGGGGGCGTTCAATGACTATGAGCTGAATCTGGATATCGTCTCGGGCCCGTCTTGTTTCAACAGGGTTTGATGACGGTTACCCACAATCCCTGTTAGCGCTTCTGTGGATAACATGTTCGCCCTTCGCTGCACGCCATGGTATTCAAGCCCTGCAAGCCTTCGTACAAAAAACAACCAGCCTAACTTACGGTTTTTACGGGCTTTTTCCCGAGGATAAGTTTAGGCGGGCAACAATACTTGCCCCCAATCTCTGTTGGCGCTTCTGTGGATAAGATGTTCGCTGTCGGCTGCAGGCCTTGTAAAACGGGGCTTTCAGGTGTCTGATTAAAAAACAACCAAATCACCGCTTTACGCTGATAAGTCTCTCGCAAAGCCCGATTTATCGCGGCTTCCGGCGGTTTTCCACAGATTTGCCAAAGTTGCCCCCAAAGTCTGTTGGCGCTTCTGTGGATAAGGTGTTCGCCATCCTCCACAGGCCACGTATTGCTTAGCTTTCAGGGGGGTGGTCAAAAAACAGTCAATCGCTGTTCAAAACCCTGCTTCTGGATAAATCACGGATTTTCTTCGGTTTCTGTGGAGAAACTTATGGGTTTTCACACACTTGTCCCCATTAGCTGTGGGTGGAGGTGTGGATAACTTGTTTGCTGAAGGCTGGAAGCCACGAACGGCATAGCGCTGAGCGCAATAGATCATATTTCGTACAGATCTATGGAGGGGAGGGTATGGAGAAAGAAAGGCGGTGACCATTCGGGTGCCTTCGCGAGCAAGCCCGCTCCCACACTTGACCGTGTTGACCACAAGATTTGTGCACAACGTAGATCCAATGTGGGAGCGGCGGTGCGACGATTCGACTTGCTCGCGAAGCTTTTGCTTTTAGCCTTGAACCGGAACCCCTTTGAGGTACGGCGCAGGCTCAGCACCAAGGTTGTTCAACAGACGCTCGCTGTACCAGTCCACAAAGTTCACCACACCAAACTCATAGGTCTTGGAATAAGGCCCTGGCTGGTAAGCAGTGGAGTTGATCCCGCGCTGGTTCTCTTCGGCCAGGCGACGATCCTGATCGTTGGTGGCATCCCAGACCTGGCGCATGCGCTCCACGTCGTAGTCCACGCCTTCGACCGCGTCCTTGTGCACGATCCACTTGGTGGTGACCATGGTTTCCTGCGCGCTGATCGGCCATACGGTGAACACAATGATGTGGTCGCCCATGCAGTGGTTCCACGAGTGCGGCAGGTGCAGGATGCGCATCGAGCCCAGGTCCGGGTTCTTGATGCGGCCCATGAGTTTGGCGCAGCCCTGTTTGCCGTCCATGGTCATCGACACGGTGCCCTTGAGCAGCGGCATGCGCACGATGCGGTTACGCAGGCCGAAACTGGCGTGGGCGTAAGGGATCTTCTCGGCTTCCCAGGCAGCGGCGGAGGCTGCGACGTGATCCTTGAACGCCTGATCGGCGCGCGGGTCGGTGACGTCGTCCCATTCCAGCAGGGTTTTCAGCAATTCCGGGTGCGACGCGTTGCAGTGGTAGCACTCGCGGTTGTTTTCCAGCACCAGCTTCCAGTTGGCCTTTTCCATCAAGGTGGTTTGCACCGCCACCTTGGTGTTTTCCATGTCGTACGGTTCCATGTAATGGTTGAGCGTCGACAGGAAGTCATCAATGGCCGGCGGGTTCTCCGACAGGCTGATGAAGATGTAGCCACCGGCAGTCTTCACGTTCACCGGCTTGAGGCCGTACTGCTTCATGTCGAAGTCGGCGCCCATTTCAGTGCCGGCGAACAGCAGGCGACCGTCCAGTTCGTATGTCCACTGGTGGTAGTGGCAGACCAGCTTGGCAACCTTGCCTTTTTCACTGGTGCACAGCCGCGAACCGCGGTGGCGGCAGACGTTGTGGAACGCATGCACCACGCCCTCGGCACCGCGAATCACGATGATCGGGTTCTTGCCGACCTGCAGGGTCAGGTAGTTGCCCTTGGTCGGGATTTCGCAGGTCATGCCGGCGATCAACCACTCTTTCTGGAAGATCTCCTGCATGTCGATATCAAACAGCCGCTCGTCAGAGTAAAACGGCTGCGGCAGCGAGAAAGTACGTTCGCGCTCTTGCAGCATCTGCGCGGTGGCCTTGCGTGCGGGTTCCAGTGGATCGCCCAGGCTCAGGGTAGTGGTGACGTCCATCGTGTGTTTCCTCAAGGCCATCTGCGTGGCCGCGAAAGTGGCTGATCAGGTTTGCTACGCAAGGTGTAAAGGTTGTGTCTTGGTATGGAGCGAGTGTGGGGCCGGCGCTGGCCAGAACCTTATCCATGGGCGACATGGCCCAATCTGTTCCCGACGCGCAACCCCCGGTATATGCGGGCTGGTCGCGATAAGTATGTGAATGTCGCAGATAGGTAAATGGGTGTTCTGCGCTATACGCAGAATCGCCAACATAAGGCCGACCATCGGCGGTGGAGAACAGCATGTCCAACAGCTTCCTGAATCCGGTAACCACCCAGACCTGGGCCAATGGCCGACACATCGTCCGTTGCGTCAAAGTCATCCAGGAAACCTGGGATGTGCGCACCTTCTGTTTTATGGCTGACCAGCCGATCCTGTTCTTCTTCAAGCCCGGGCAGTTCGTCACCCTGGAGCTGGAAATCGAAGGCGTGCCGATCATGCGCTCCTACACCATTTCCAGCTCGCCGTCGGTGCCGTACAGCTTCTCGGTAACGATCAAGCGCGTGCCGGGCGGCAAGGTCTCCAACTGGCTGCACGACACCCTGCATGAAGGCCAGGAACTGGCAGTGCACGGGCCGGTCGGGCTATTCAACGCCATGGACTTTCCCGCGCCCAAGGTCCTGTACCTCAGCGGCGGCGTCGGCATCACACCTGTCATGTCCATGGCGCGCTGGTTCTACGACACCAACGGCAACGTCGACATGGTGTTTATCCACAGCGCCCGTTCGCCCAAAGACATCATTTATCACCGCGAGCTGGAACACATGGCGTCGCGAATCGACAACTTCAGCCTGCACCTGATCTGCGAGAAGCATGGTCTGGGCGAGCCGTGGGCCGGTTATCGCGGTTACCTGAACCACAAGATGCTTGAACTGATGGCACCGGACTTCATGGAGCGCGAAGTGTTCTGCTGCGGGCCGACGCCGTACATGAACGCGGTGAAGCGCATGCTCGAAGCCGTCGGTTTCGACATGAAGCGGTATCACGAGGAGTCCTTCGGTGCCACGCCACCGGAAGCCCGTGCCGATGCGGTGGAGCAAGCCGAAATTGCCGCAGATGCACCGGACATCGACGTGGCGGATCTGCACCAGGTGGAATTCACCGCGTCCGGCAAGAGCATTCGCGTTGCACCGGGGGAAACGGTCCACGCCGCTGCTGCCAAGCTGGGTCTGTTGATTCCAAAGGCCTGCGGGATGGGGATCTGCGGGACGTGCAAGGTGATGAAGCTGGGAGGCGAGGTCGAGATGGACCACAACGGCGGGATCACCGAGGAAGACGAAGCCGAGGGATACATTCTTTCGTGCTGCAGCGTGCCGAAGGGTGATGTGCGCATCGAGTTTTAACGCACACCGCAAAACCAAATGTGGGAGCGGGCTTGCTCGCGAAGGCGTACTGACAGTCAACACTGATGTTGACTGATCCGGCGCTTTCGCGAGCAAGCCCGCTCCCACAGGGGTGGTATTTCAGTCGACAAACAGGTCTGGCATCAGGTTGTCGGTGGAGCCCGGCTCAAACCGATACCCTTCAAAATCCGTCACCCCGTTTTCCCGCAGAATCTCCTCATCAATCAGCAACCGCCCGGTAATGCTGCGACCGCTGCTGTCCAGAATCACATGGGCGGCGTCCGCCATGATCGCCGGTGTGCGCGCATGTTTGAAGGACTCGCGAGAACCCAGCTGAAACTCGATGGCGGCGGTGGCGATCATGGTTTGCGGCCACAGCGAGTTGACGCTGATGCCGTAATTCCTGAATTCCTCGCTCATGCCCAGCGTGAGCATGCTCATGCCGTATTTGGTTACGGTGTACGGGCTGTATTGGGCGAA
The DNA here is from genome assembly GCF_007828295.1 of Pseudomonas sp. SJZ080. Lineage (NCBI taxonomy): Bacteria > Pseudomonadati > Pseudomonadota > Gammaproteobacteria > Pseudomonadales > Pseudomonadaceae > Pseudomonas > Pseudomonas sp. SJZ080. The sequence goes on along the minus strand of NZ_VIUK01000011.1, from coordinate 36,837 downwards.
CCATTTGGTGGCCAGGTTGAGTGGCGGTGACAGATTGAGGATATGGCCGCTGCTCTTCTTCAAATAGGGCAGGGCGGCCTGACTGCACAGCAACACGGCGCGGGTGTTGATCTGGTGCATCAGGTCAAAGCGCTTGAGTTCGATGTGCTGAACGCCGGTCAGCTTGATTGCGCCGGCGTTGTTGATCAGCGCATCAATACCGCCGAAATGTTCGTTGGCCCGGGCCAAGGCTTCACGCACCGCTACTTCATCGCGCACATCCACCTGCAAGGCCAGTGCCTTGCCTCCCACCGCTTCGACTTCCTTCGCGACGCTGAAAATCGTGCCCGGCAGCTTCGGATGCGGTTCGGCACTTTTGGCCGCAATCACAATGTTGGCCCCATCCCGCGCAGCCCGCAGTGCGATCTCACGGCCAATCCCGCGACTGGCGCCAGTAATGAACAGGGTTTTGCCTTGTAATGACATGCGTGCGCTCCTGATTATTGTTATGTGAGCGACTTAATGTAGACCAAGGCGTGGTCACCTGTAGAAGCCGGCTTGCTGGCGAACGCTGCAATGCGGCATGTCTGACACACCGCCATCGCCAGCAAGCCGGCCCCTACAAGTTGTCGTGTGTCAGATGGCTTATCTCGACATGACTTCGCGGATATCCGCCGCCAGTTCGCGAACGCGCTCTTCCTCGGTGTCCCACGAGCACATGAAGCGTGCGCCACCGTTGCCGATGAAGGTGTAGAAGCGCCAGCCTTTGGCGGTCAGTGCGGCGATGGCCGGTTCCGAAAGTTGCAGGAACACGCCGTTGGCCTGCACCGGGAACATCAGTTCCACGCCGGGAATGTCGCTGACCAGCTCGGCCAGCAACTGCGCGCAATGGTTGGCGTGGCGGGCGTATTTGAGCCAGGCGTCGTTTTCCAGAATCCCGACCCACGGCGCCGAGAGGAAGCGCATCTTGGACGCCAGCTGACCGGCCTGCTTGCAGCGGTAGTCGAAGTCTTCGGCCAGTTTGTGGTTGAAGAACAGAATCGCTTCACCTACGGCCATGCCGTTTTTCGTGCCGCCGAAGCACAGGACATCGACCCCGGCTTTCCAGGTCAGGTCCGCTGGCGAGCAACCAAGAAATGCGCAGGCGTTGGAGAAGCGTGCGCCGTCCATGTGCAGGTTCAGGCCCAGTTCTTTGCACGTGGCACTGATGGCGCGGATTTCTTCCGGGGTATAGACGCTGCCGACTTCGGTGGCTTGGGTCAGGGTCACGACGCGCGGTTTCGGGTAGTGGATGTCCTGGCGCTTGAGGGCCACTTCGCGGATCGATTCCGGGGTCAGCTTGCCGTTTTCGGTGCGGGCGACCAGCAGTTTGGAGCCGTTGGAGAAGAATTCCGGCGCGCCGCATTCGTCGGTTTCGACGTGAGCGGTTTCCGAGCAGATTACGCTGTGGTAACTCTGGCACAGCGACGACAGGGCCAGTGAGTTGGCGGCGGTGCCGTTGAAGGCGAAGAACACTTCACAGTCGGTTTCGAACAATTTGCGGAATTGATCGGACGCGCGGGCGGTCCATTCATCGTCGCCGTAGGCGCGCTGGTGGCCGTGGTTGGCCAGTTCCATCGCCGCCCAGGCTTCAGGGCAGATACCGGAATAGTTGTCGCTGGCGAATTGTTGGCTCTTATCGGTCATAGCCCTGCTTTCCGTGGTCGGGGCGCTTATGGTGAAGCGCCTCGTGGTCAATGATGGTGCGCACTTTACCGAAGATCATCCGGGGAGCACACAGGATGCGTCTGACAGAAAAATACCGAGACGACGGGCAATTATGCACATGACACAAAGGGATGGGGCACTGGATCTGCTGAAGTGGCTGGCGCTGCTGAGCATGGTGCTCGATCACCTGCGATATGTCGGTTACTCCGTCGATATTCTTTATGCTCCCGGCCGGTTGGCGTTTCCGTGGTTTTGTCTGGCGATGGCGGCGAATGTTTCGCGGGCACGGGAAGTCACACATCAGTGGCGGTATCTGGGCTGGTTGTTGCTGTTCAGTGCCGTCAGCGAAATCCCTTACAGGATGTTCATTCCCGATCCCGATACGTTGAACGTGTTGCCTACGCTGGCGCTTGGATTGTTGGTCGCACGTGGCTGGCAGCAGGAAACGCTGCAATCGCGACTGCTCGCGGCTGGCGCGCTGGTCCTGGCGGCGGTGTTCTCGGAACGCCTGATGTTCGGTTTCTTTGGCGTTCTACTGCCGCTGGCGATGCTGCTGGTGATCAGGCGCCCCTGGTATTTCAGTCTGTTGCCGGGATGGGTGTGCATGGCTGCCAATCAATGGCAGGTGTTGTTTGCCTCGGCCCGGTTCGGCAGCAGCGCCGCCCTGTTCGGCATAGCCATTTGTCTGATCGCGCCATTGCTCGGTTTGTTCTTGTTGCGACATGCCGGGCATTTCAAGCCACCGCCGATGCGGCGTTGGGCGTATGCGCTCTATCCGCTGCACTTTCTACTGCTATTGCTCGTCCGCCAGATCGCCGCATAACCCTTGTGGGAGCGGGCTTGCTCGCGATGGCGGCGTCACATCCGGCATGGATGTCGGCTGACCCGCCGCCATCGCGAGCAAGCCCGCTCCCACTGGGATCTATGTTGATCTTGCGATCGAGTCAGGTGCGGCCATTTCAGTCCATGTCGTAAACGCACCTTTGCGTGGCGTCCGTAGGCATTTGACCTGTCTGCGCCGGTCATACCATCGCATCAAAGGGCACTGCCGACAGGTACGTGCCTCACCGAGACGAATGGCGCACCGCCGCCGCTGGGAGAGACGCGATGTTCAGCAAGCAAGACCAGATCAAGGGTTACGACGATGCACTGCTGGCGGCGATGAATGCCGAGGAGCAACGCCAGGAAGATCACATCGAGCTGATCGCGTCAGAGAACTACACCAGCAAACGCGTCATGGAAGCGCAAGGCAGTGGCCTGACCAACAAATACGCCGAAGGCTATCCGGGCAAGCGCTACTACGGTGGCTGCGAGCACGTGGACAAGGTTGAAGCCCTGGCCATCGAACGCGCCAAGCAACTGTTCGGCGCCGATTACGCCAACGTGCAGCCTCACTCCGGTTCCTCGGCCAACAGCGCCGTGTACCTGGCCCTGCTGCAAGCCGGCGACACCATTCTGGGCATGAGCCTGGCCCATGGCGGTCACCTGACCCACGGCGCCAAAGTGTCGTCCTCGGGCAAGCTGTACAACGCCGTGCAGTACGGCATCGACACCAAGACCGGCCTGATCGACTACGACGAAGTCGAGCGCCTGGCCGTCGAATGCAAGCCGAAGATGATCGTTGCCGGCTTCTCGGCTTACTCCAAGACCCTCGATTTCCCACGTTTCCGTCAGATCGCTGACAAAGTCGGTGCGCTGCTGTTCGTCGACATGGCTCACGTCGCCGGTCTGGTCGCTGCCGGTCTGTACCCGAACCCGCTGCCGTATGCCGACGTGGTCACTACCACCACCCACAAGACCCTGCGCGGTCCACGTGGCGGCCTGATCCTGTGCAAGGCCAACGAAGAAATCGAGAAGAAGCTCAACGCAGCAGTCTTCCCGGGTGCCCAGGGCGGCCCGCTGATGCACGTGATCGCGGGTAAGGCCGTGTGCTTTAAGGAAGCGCTGGAGCCAGGTTTCAAGGCTTACCAACAACAAGTGATCGATAACGCCCAGGCCATGGCCGGCGTATTTATCAAACGCGGCTACGATGTAGTGTCCGGCGGCACCGACAACCACCTGTTCCTGGTCAGCCTGATCCGTCAGGGCCTCACCGGCAAAGAGGCGGATGCAGCACTCGGTCGCGCCCACATCACTGTGAACAAGAACGCTGTCCCGAATGATCCACAGTCGCCGTTCGTCACTTCCGGCCTGCGCATCGGCACCCCGGCGGTGACCACGCGCGGCTTCAAGGTGACCCAGTGCGTCACGCTGGCCGGCTGGATCTGCGACATCCTCGACAACCTCGGCGACGCCGATGTCGAGGCCAATGTCGCGCAGCAAGTGTCGGCCCTGTGCGCAGATTTCCCGGTTTATCGCTGAGCGCGGTTTTGGAGTAAATGACTATGCAACGCTACTCGGGCTTCGGCCTCTTCAAACACTCCCTCAGCCATCACGAAAACTGGCAGAAAATGTGGCGCACGCCGACCCCTAAAAAGGTCTATGACGTGGTCATCGTCGGCGGTGGCGGGCATGGTCTCGCCACGGCTTACTACCTGGCCAAGGAACACGGCATCACCAACGTGGCCGTGGTCGAAAAAGGCTGGCTGGGCGGCGGTAACACCGCGCGCAACACCACCATCGTTCGCTCCAACTACCTGTGGGACGAGTCGGCGCACCTGTACGAACACGCGATGAAATTGTGGGAAGGCCTGTCCCAGGACCTGAACTACAACGTGATGTTCTCCCAGCGCGGCGTTTACAACCTGTGCCACACCCTGCAGGACATCCGTGATTCCGAGCGTCGGGTCAGCGCCAACCGCCTCAACGGCGTGGACGGTGAGCTGCTCGATGCCAAGCAAGTGGCTGACGAGATTCCGTACCTCGACTGCTCGAAAAACACGCGCTACCCGGTGATGGGCGCTACCGTCCAGCGTCGCGGCGGCGTGGCCCGTCACGATGCCGTGGCGTGGGGCTTTGCCCGTGCCGCTGACGCACTCGGCGTGGACCTGATCCAGCAGACAGAAGTGATCGGTTTCCGCAAGGAAAACGGTGTGTGCATCGGTGTTGAAACCAACAAGGGCTTCATCGGTGCCAAGCGCGTCGGTGTGGTCACGGCCGGTAACTCCGGGCACATGGCCAAGCTCGCCGGTTTCCGTCTGCCGATCGAATCCCATCCGCTGCAAGCGCTGGTATCCGAGCCGATCAAGCCGATTATCGACAGCGTGATCATGTCCAACGCCGTACACGGCTACATCAGCCAGTCCGACAAGGGCGACCTGGTGATCGGCGCCGGTATCGACGGCTACAACGGCTACGGCCAGCGTGGTTCGTACCCGGTGATCGAACACACCATCCAGGCCATCGTCGAGATGTTCCCGGTGCTGTCGCGCGTACGCATGAACCGTCAGTGGGGCGGCATCGTCGACACCACGCCGGACGCGTGCCCGATCATTTCGAAAACCCCGGTCCCGAACATGTTCTTCAACTGCGGTTGGGGCACCGGCGGCTTCAAGGCTACACCTGGCTCGGGCAACGTATTTGCCGCAAGCCTGGCCAAGGGTGAAATGCACCCATTGGCCGCACCTTTCTCCATCGACCGTTTCCACAACGGTGCGTTGATCGATGAACACGGCGCTGCTGCGGTTGCCCACTAACAGGAGAAATCCCCATGTTGCATATCTTCTGTCCTCACTGCGGCGAGCTGCGCTCCGAAGAGGAATTCCACGCATCCGGCCAGGCGCACATCCCGCGTCCACTGGATCCGAACAGCTGCACCGACGAGGAGTGGGGCGACTACATGTTCTTCCGCGATAACCCTCGCGGTCTGCACCACGAACTGTGGATTCACGCCGCCGGTTGCCGTCAGTACTTCAACGCCACCCGCGACACCGTGACCTACGAGATTCTCGAGACCTACAAGATCGGCACCAAGCCACAATTCACCGACAAGACCGATAGCCCGAAAGCGGCCACCACGGCTCTGGGAGAGAAGGTATGAGCCAGATCAATCGCCTGTCCAACGGCGGACGGATCGACCGCAACAAAGTGCTGAGCTTCACCTTCAACGGCCAGGTCTACAAAGGCTTTGAAGGCGACTCCCTGGCCGCTGCCCTGTTGGCCAACGGTGTCGACATCATCGGCCGCAGCTTCAAGTATTCCCGTCCGCGCGGCATCTTCGCCGCCGGCGCCGAAGAGCCGAATGCCGTGCTGCAGATCGGCGCGACCGAAGCCACGCAGATCCCGAACGTACGCGCCACGCAACAAGCGCTGTACCAAGGCCTGGTCGCCACCAGCACCAACGGCTGGCCGAGCGTGAACAACGACATGATGGGAATTCTCGGCAAGGTCGGTGGCAAGCTGATGCCGCCGGGCTTCTACTACAAAACCTTCATGTACCCGCAATCGTTCTGGATGACTTACGAGAAGTACATTCGTAAGGCCGCCGGTCTTGGCCGCTCGCCGACCGAGAACGATCCGGACACCTACGACTACATGAACCAGCACTGCGACGTGCTGATCGTCGGCGCCGGCCCTGCTGGCCTGGCCGCTGCACTGGCCGCTGCGCGCAGCGGTGCCCGCGTGATCCTGGCTGATGAACAGGAAGAGTTCGGCGGCAGCCTGCTCGATTCCCGCGAAAGCCTCGACGGCAAGCCAGCCACCGAGTGGGTCGCCAGCGTCATTGCCGAACTGAAAGACACCCCGGACGTGCTGCTGTTGGCGCGCGCCACCGTCAACGGTTACCACGACCATAACTTCCTGACCATTCACGAGCGCCTGACCGATCACCTCGGCGACCGCGCCCCGATTGGCCAGGTGCGTCAGCGCATTCACCGGGTTCGCGCCAAGCGCGTGGTCCTGGCGACCGGCGCTCACGAGCGTCCGCTGGTTTACGGCAACAACGACGTGCCGGGCAACATGCTTGCCGGTGCAGTCTCGACTTACGTGCGCCGTTACGGCGTGGCACCGGGCAAGAAGCTGGTGCTGTCGACCAACAACGATCACGCCTACCGCGTTGCGCTGGATTGGCTCGACGCCAGCCTGCAAGTCGTGGCCATCGCTGATGCCCGCAGCAACCCGCGTGGTGCGCTGGTGGAAGAAGCCCGTGCCAAAGGCATTCGCATCCTGACCGGCAGTGCCGTGATCGAGGCCCGTGGCAGCAAACACGTGACCGCCGCTCGCGTTGCCGCGATCGATGTGAAAGCACACGCCGTGACCAGTCCTGGCGAATGGCTTGATTGCGACCTGATCGCCAGTTCCGGCGGTTACAGCCCGGTGGTTCACCTGGCGTCGCATTTGGGCGGCAAGCCGATCTGGCGTGAAGATATCCTCGGTTTCGTACCGGGCGAGGCACCGCAGAAACGCGTGTGCGTCGGTGGCATCAACGGCGTCTATGGCCTCGGCGATTCCCTGGCCGATGGTTTCGAAGGCGGCGCTCGCGCAGCCAGCGAAGCCGGTTTCAGCGTGGTCGAAGGCACCTTGCCGAAAGCCCTGAGCCGTCTGGAAGAGCCAACCCTGGCGCTGTTCCAGGTGCCGCACGAAAAGAGCACCGCACGTGCGCCGAAGCAATTCGTCGACCTGCAAAACGACGTCACCGCCGCCGCCATCGAACTGGCGACCCGCGAAGGCTTCGAGTCGGTCGAGCACGTCAAACGCTACACCGCACTGGGCTTCGGTACTGACCAGGGCAAGCTCGGCAACGTCAACGGCCTGGCCATCGCCGCCCGTTCGCTGAACGTGACCATCCCGCAGATGGGCACCACCATGTTCCGTCCGAACTACACGCCGGTCACCTTCGGCGCCGTGGCCGGCCGTCACTGTGGGCACATCTTTGAACCTGTCCGCTTCACCGCGCTGCATCATTGGCACGTGAAGAACGGCGCCGAGTTCGAAGACGTCGGTCAATGGAAGCGTCCTTGGTACTTCCCGAAAAACGGTGAAGACATTCATGCCGCGGTGAAACGCGAATGCAAAGCCGTTCGCGACAGCGTCGGCCTGCTGGATGCGTCGACCCTCGGCAAGATCGACATTCAAGGCCCGGATGCGCGTGAGTTCCTCAACCGCATCTACACCAACGCCTGGACCAAGCTCGACGTGGGCAAGGCCCGTTACGGCCTGATGTGCAAAGAAGACGGCATGGTTTTCGACGACGGCGTGACTGCCTGCCTGGCCGACAACCATTTCGTGATGACCACCACCACCGGCGGCGCTGCACGCGTGCTGCAATGGCTGGAAATCTACCAACAGACCGAATGGCCAGACCTGAAGGTGTACTTCACTTCCGTGACGGATCACTGGGCAACCATGACCCTGTCCGGGCCGAACAGCCGCAAGCTGCTCAGCGAAGTGACCGACATCGATCTGAGCAACGAAGCTTTCCCGTTCATGACCTGGAAAGAAGGCCTGGTCGGCGGTGTGCCGGCGCGGGTGTTCCGGATCTCGTTTACCGGTGAGCTGTCGTACGAAGTCAACGTACAGGCCGACTACGCCATGGGCGTGCTCGAGAAAATCGTCGAGGCCGGCAAAAAGTACAACCTGACGCCGTACGGCACCGAAACCATGCACATCCTGCGGGCCGAGAAAGGCTTCATCATCGTCGGTCAGGACACCGACGGCTCGATGACTCCGGATGACCTGAACATGGGCTGGTGTGTCGGTCGCACCAAACCGTTCTCGTGGATCGGCTGGCGTGGCATGAACCGCGAAGACTGCGTGCGTGATCAACGTAAACAGCTGGTGGGCCTGAAGCCGATCGATCCGACCAAATGGCTGCCGGAAGGTGCGCAACTGGTGTTCAACACCAAGCAGACGATCCCGATGACGATGGTCGGTCACGTCACCTCCAGCTACCTGCACAACTCCCTGGGCTATTCGTTTGCCATGGGCGTGGTCAAAGGCGGCCTGAAGCGCATCGGTGAGCGCGTGTTCGCACCGCTGGCCGATGGCAGCGTGATCGAGGCGGAAATCGTTTCTTCGGTGTTCTTCGATCCAAAGGGTGATCGCCAGAACGTGTGATTGCCGGATGTGATTATGACTGTAGGAGCCGGCTTGCTGGCGATGAACGATAACGCGGTGCACCTGATACACCGCGTCGTCCGGATCGCCAGCAAGCCGGCTCCTACAGGAGGCAACCGCACCATCAACAGAATTCAGGAACAGGTGCTTTATGACCGCAGCCAATGTTTACCAACAACGCCCAACCACCGGGGCCAAGGCCGAGTCGTCGCTGCATCATGCCGACCTCGCCAGCCTGGTCGGCAAGGGCCGCAAAAACGCCGGCGTGATCGTGCGTGAGAAAAAACTCCTCGGCCACCTGACCCTCCGTGGTGATGGCCACGATGCCGCGTTTGCCGCAGGCGTGCACAAGGCCCTCGGCATCGAATTGCCAGGCGCACTGAGTGTCATCGTCAAAGGCGAAACCAGCCTGCAATGGATGGGGCCGGATGAATGGCTGCTGATCGTGCCAACCGGCGAAGAGTTCGCCGCCGAGCAGAAACTGCGTGAAGCGCTGGGCGACCTGCACATCCAGATCGTCAACGTCAGCGGCGGTCAGCAGATCCTCGAACTGAGCGGCCCGAACGTACGCCAGGTGCTGATGAAATCCACCAGCTACGACGTGCACCCGAACAGCTTCCCGGTCGGCAAGGCAGTGGGCACCGTGTTCGCCAAGTCGCAACTGGTGATCCGCCACACCGCCGAAGACACTTGGGAACTGCTGATCCGCCGCAGCTTCTCGGATTACTGGTGGTTGTGGTTGCAGGATGCGTCGGCTGAGTACGGGCTTAGCGTCCAGGCTTGAGATTTTATCGCCAGCAAGCCGGCTCCTGCAGGCCCGTGTCCTACACATCATTTGTGAACGACAGAAAACTGTAGGAGCCGGCTTGCTGGCGATCAACCGCGCAGCGGTTGCCCATAACAACAGGAGTCACCGCACTATGAGCCGCGCCCCAGACACATGGATTCTGACCGCCGACTGCCCAAGCGTTCTCGGCACCGTGGACGCGGTGACCCGCTTTCTGTTCGAGCAGGGCTGCTACGTCACTGAGCACCATTCCTTCGATGATCGGCTTTCGGGCCGGTTCTTCATTCGCGTGGAGTTCCGTCAACCCGACGGCTTTGACGAACAAGCCTTTCGCGCAGGCCTCGAAGAACGTGGTCAGTCCTTCGGCATGATCTTCGAGCTGACCCCGCCGCACCATCGGCCCAAAGTGGTGATCATGGTCTCCAAGGCCGATCACTGCCTCAACGATTTGCTTTACCGCCAACGCATCGGCCAGCTGTCGATGGACGTCGCCGCCGTGGTCTCCAACCACCCGGACCTCAAGCCGTTGGCCGACTGGCACCAGATCCCGTATTACCACTTCCCGCTCAACCCCAACGACAAGCCGGCGCAAGAGCGTCAGGTGTGGCAGGTGATCGAGGATTCCGGCGCCGAACTGGTGATCCTTGCGCGGTACATGCAGGTTCTGTCACCGGAGCTGTGCCGCAAACTCGACGGCAAGGCGATCAACATCCATCACTCCCTGCTGCCGGGTTTCAAGGGCGCCAAGCCTTATCACCAGGCCTACAACAAGGGCGTGAAACTGGTTGGTGCCACAGCGCACTACATCAACAACGATCTGGACGAGGGGCCGATCATCGCCCAGGGCGTGGAGGTGGTGGATCACAGTCATTACCCGGAAGATTTGATCGCCAAGGGGCGGGATATCGAAGGGCTGACATTGGCCAGGGCGGTTGGGTATCACATCGAAAGAAGGGTGTTTTTGAACGCGAACAGAACCGTCGTTCTTTAGATCGCCATCGCTGGCAAGCCAGCTCCCACAGGTTTTGTATCGTTCACAAATTCTGTGAACACCCCCAATCACTGTGGGAGCTGGCTTGCCAGCGATGAGGCCATAACAGACAACACAAGACACACACAGGCAATAACCCGAGCAATCAACGCGCCGCCGATCCATGGCGACGCGACCGCTACATAAAAACAACAGCGAGGTGAAAGCATGTCTGGCAATCGTGGTGTGGTGTATCTCGGCGCTGGCAAGGTCGAAGTACAGAAAATCGACTATCCGAAAATGCAGGACCCGCGTGGCAGGAAGATCAATCACGCTGTCATCCTGCGCGTGGTTTCCACCAACATCTGTGGTTCTGACCAGCACATGGTGCGCGGCCGTACCACCGCTCAGACCGGTCTGGTGCTGGGCCACGAAATCACTGGCGAAGTGATCGAGAAGGGCAGCGACGTCGAGAACCTTCAGATCGGCGACCTGGTGTCCGTTCCGTTCAACGTGGCTTGCGGGCGCTGCCGTTCCTGCAAGGAAATGCACACCGGCGTCTGCCTCAGCGTGAACCCGGCGCGTCCGGGCGGTGCTTACGGTTACGTCGACATGGGCGACTGGACCGGCGGCCAGGCTGAATACGCGATGGTGCCGTACGCTGACTTCAACCTGCTGAAACTGCCTGATCGCGATCGCGCGATGGAAAAAATCCGCGACCTGACCTGCCTCTCCGACATCCTGCCAACCGGTTACCACGGTGCAGTGACGGCCGGCGTTGGCCCGGGCAGCACCGTGTACATCGCTGGCGCCGGCCCGGTCGGTCTGGCTGCAGCCGCTTCCGCTCGCCTGTTGGGCGCTGCGGTGGTGATCATCGGCGACGTCAACACCGTTCGCCTGGCCCACGCCAAGGCGCAAGGTTTCGAAATTGCCGACCTGTCCCTGGACACGCCGCTGCACGAACAGATCGCTGCGCTGCTGGGTGAGCCGGAAGTGGATTGCGCCGTCGACGCCGTGGGCTTCGAAGCGCGCGGTCACGGCCATGACGGCGTGAAACACGAGGCTCCGGCCACTGTCCTCAACTCGTTGATGGGCGTGGTTCGGGTTGCTGGCAAAATCGGTATCCCGGGCCTGTACGTGACCGAAGATCCGGGTGCTGTGGATGCTGCCGCGAAAATGGGCAGCCTGAGCATTCGATTCGGTCTGGGCTGGGCCAAATCCCACAGCTTCCACACCGGCCAGACCCCGGTGATGAAGTACAACCGCCAGTTGATGCAGGCGATCATGTGGGATCGCATCAACATCGCCGAAGTGGTGGGCGTTCAGGTGATCAGCCTGGATCAAGCACCGCAAGGCTATGGCGAGTTCGATGCGGGCGTGCCGAAGAAGTTTGTGATCGATCCGCACAAGCTGTTCAGCGCGGCATAAGGCTTCACGCAATACAGAACGGCGACCTTCGGGTCGCCGTTTTTGTTTGAGCCATGCATCAATCCGCAGACGAGCGGGCTGAAAATGGATGTAGCGCTGAGGAACATGCCGACGGAAGACCGGTCAAAACGGCAGCTTTTCCGCCTGTTACCGGCGGTTTTCATGGCACAAGAGGATGTCTGGATGAAGTTTTCACGTGGTTTTGTACTGGCATCGCTCATGACCCTGGCGGCCAGCCCGGTCTTTGCTCAGTTCAGCCTGAGCGATGCGGCCAATGCCATTTCCGGCATGAATGGCGATAACGCTGCCACAGCGGCAGCGCCGACCTCTGAAACGGCAGGTCTGCTGGGTGCGCTCAGCCAATTGAACCTGACACCACAGCAAGTCGTTGGCGGCACCGGAGCGATGCTCGGTCTGGCCAAGAATCAATTGAGTTCGACCGACTATTCGGAACTGGCCAAAAACGTACCGGGCATCGACATGTTGTCCGGCGGTGGTGAACTGGGTGTCCTCGCCGGGTTGCTCGGTTCGTCCGGTAAGGCGGCCGGCCTGGATAACGCGCTGGGCAACGTCAAGGACACCAACGACCTGAACAACGCGTTCAGCGCATTGGGCATGGACAGCGGCATGATCGGCCAGTTTGCCCCGCTGATTCTGCAATACTTCGGCCAACAGGGCGTGGGCGGTTCACTGCTGCAGAGCCTGGGCGGAATCTGGGGCGCCGGCATCTGATTCAGCGGCGCTCGGCGCGCAAGGCGTCGATGCGCCGGTCCTTCTCGATCCAGAGCTGGTTGACCCAGTTCTGGACCGTCTCGCGAAACGCCGGATCGTTCTCGTAATCACCCTGCCACAGCGCGGGGTCGAGTTCGCGGGTGTTGATGTCGATGATCACCCTCGGCACGTTACCGCTGATCAAATCCCAGAACCCCGGAATCTTCTGCTGCGGATACACCACCGTCACATCGAGAATGGCGTCCAGCTGTTCACCCATTGCCGCCAGCACAAACGCCACGCCGCCGGCCTTGGGCTTGAGCAGATGGGTGAACGGTGACTGCTGCTGAGTGCTTTTCGCCGCCGTGAACCGGGTGCCTTCGAGGTAATTGACCACCGTCACCGGCTGACGTTTGTACAGATCGCACGCCGCTTTGGTGATCTCCAGGTCCTTGCCGGCCAACTGCGGGTTCTTTGCCAGAAACGCCTTGGTGTAGCGCTTCATGAACGGGTAATCCAGCGCCCACCAGGCCAGGCCCAGGAACGGTACCCAGATCAGTTCTTTCTTGAGGAAGAATTTGAAAAACGGCGTGCGCCGGTTGAGTGCCTGGATCAGCGCCGGGATATCGACCCAGGATTGATGGTTGCTGATCACCAGATACGACGTGTCGACCCGCAGGTCCGCGCCGCCGCGAATGTCCCATTGTGTGGGGATGCACAGACGGAAGATCAGCTTGTCGATCTCGGCCCAGGTCTCGGCGATCCACATCACCGCCGTGGATGCATAATCACGCCAGCGGCCGGGCAGGACCAGTTTGAGCAGGGCAAACACCATTAGCGGTCCGAACAGGACGAGGGTGTTGAGCAACAGCAGCAGGGTAACGAAACAGCCGGTGAGCAGGCGGCGCATAAGTAACTCTTGGAAGCGTTTGGGCGCGCCATGATAAGCAGCTTCGGGCGACAGGCCAAATCGGTGGTGACGAATGTTTCACCTTTGTCTCGGTATATTTCGATGCCATTCAGATCAAATTGCTCCAGTGACTGTTCCGGCCTCTTCGCGGACAAGCCCGCTCCCACAGTGGATTGGGGTGTACGCAAGTTTTTTGAACGACACAAAACCCTGTGGGAGCGGGCTTGCCCGCGAAGCGATCTCAAGAACGAACGAATTGCCCACTGACGGTCTAAAATTGCGCTGCCCATCTCCCAAGGACATCCATCACGTGAAATCCCTCCTCGCATTGCTGTCCCTCGTGGCCCTGCCGGTCCTGGCCGCCGAGCCGACCCTGTACGGGCGCTACGAATACATTGCGCTGCCGGAAATCGGCGGCGAAGTCCTCAAGGCGAAAATGGACACCGGCGCCCTGACCGCGTCGCTGTCGGCCAAAGACATCGAAACCTTCACCCGCGATGGCGATGAGTGGGTGCGCTTCCGCCTCGCGACCAAAGATGCGAGCAACAAGGTCTACGAGCACAAAGTCGCGCGGATCAGCAAGATCAAGACCCGTTCCGAAGAAGACGAGGATGAAGATGCCGCGGCGCCCACCAAACGTCCGGTAGTCGATCTGGAACTGTGCCTGGGCAACGTCAAACGCACGGTCGAGGTCAACCTGACCGACCGCAGCAGCTTCAACTACCCGCTGCTGATCGGCGCCAAAGCCCTGCGTGAATTCGGCGCGGCCGTGAACCCGGCGCGACGTTTCACCGCCGACAAACCCGACTGCTGATTTCAAGTGGTCTCATTGACGTGAGGTGAGGCTTGGGGCACCGTTCGCCCACCCAACTGCCGGGCTCGGACGCCATGCCTCATATCCTGATTGTCGAAGACGAAGCGGCGATTGCCGACACCCTGATTTTCGCCTTGCAGGGCGAAGGGTTCACCACGACGTGGCTGAGCCTCGGCGCCGCCGCGCTGGAGCTTCAGCGGCAGACGCCAGCGGATCTGATCATTCTCGACATCGGTCTGCCCGATATCAGTGGCTTCGAAACCTGCAAGCAACTGCGGCGTTTCAGTGACGTGCCGGTGATTTTTCTCAGTGCCCGTGATGCGGAAATCGATCGCGTCGTGGGTCTGGAAATCGGCGCCGACGATTACGTGGTCAAGCCGTTCAGCCCACGGGAAGTGGCAGCGCGCGTGCGGGCCATCCTCAAACGCATGGCGCCGCGTGCGGTGGTCGAGGTTGCATCGACACTCTTTCGCATCGACAGCGAGCGAGTGCAGATCAACTATCGCGGCCAGTTGCTGACCCTGACGCGCCACGAATTCCGTCTGCTGCAATGCCTGCTCGAACAACCTGAACGTGTCTTCAGCCGCGAGCAACTGCTCGATGCGCTGGGCGTCGCCGCCGATGCCGGGTACGAGCGCAGCATCGATAGCCACATCAAGAGCGTGCGCGCCAAATTGCGCCAGGTGAAGGCCGACGCCGAGCCGATCCAGACCCATCGCGGCCTCGGCTACAGTTACAGCCCGGGACACAGCTGATGCCATTGGGGATCCGGATTTTCCTGGTCTATGTGCTGTTCATCGGCCTGACGGGTTACTTCGTGCTCAGCACCGTGATGGAAGAAATCCGCCCCGGCGTGCGTCAGTCCACAGAAGAAACCCTGGTCGACACCGCCAACCTGATGGCCGAAATCCTGCGCGACGACTTCAAGGCCGGCACGCTTAACCAGAACCGCTGGCCGGAATTGCTCAGGGCCTATGGCGAGCGGCAGCCAAAAGCCAATATCTGGGGGCTGCCGAAGAATCAGGTCAACCACCGTATCTACGTTACTGACGCCAAGGGCATTGTGGTCCTGGATTCCAGCGGCGTGGCGGTGGGCCAGGATTACTCGCGCTGGAACGACGTTCTGCTGACCCTGCGCGGCGAATACGGCGCCCGCTCCAGTCGCAGCGATCCGAACGATGCCAGCTCTTCGGTGATGCACGTTGGCGCGCCGATCCGCGATAACGGCCGGATCATCGGCGTGGTCACCGTCGCCAAACTCAACAGCTCGTTGCAGCCTTACGTCGATCGCACCGAGCGTCGATTGCTCGCCTATGGCGCCGGGCTGATCGGCCTCGGTCTGCTGTTCGGCGCGCTGCTCTCGTGGTGGCTGAGCGCAGCGCTGCGGCGCTTGACCGCTTATGCGAAAGCCGTGAGTGAAGGCCGGCGGGTCGAGGTTCCGCATTATCGCGGCGGCGAAATGGAGCAACTGGCGACCGCTGTGGAGCAGATGCGCACGCAGCTCGAAGGCAAAGCCTACGTCGAGCGCTACGTGCACACGCTGACCCATGAACTGAAAAGCCCGCTGGCGGCGATTCGCGGCGCGGCGGAGTTGCTACAGGGTGAGATGCCGTTGGCTCAACGGCAGCGTTTCGTCAGCAACATCGACAGCGAAAGCGTGCGGATGCAGCAGTTGATCGAGCGTCTGCTGAACCTGGCTCAGGTTGAGCAGCGCCAAGGGCTGGAAGAGCGAGTGGCCGTGCCGTTGGCGAGTCTGGTCGATGAGTTGCTGAATGCGCAGGCTGCGCGCATCGAAGGCAAACAGCTGCGCGTGGATCAGGCGATTCCAGCGGATCTGACGATCACTGGCGAGCCGTTTCTGTTGCGTCAGGCGCTGGGCAACCTGCTGGACAATGCGCTGGATTTCACGCCGGCGAATGGCGTGCTGCGATTCAGCGCGAAGCCGGTTGGGGAGCAGATTGAATTCACACTGTTCAACCAGGCCGAGGCCATTCCCGACTACGCATTGCCGCGATTGAGTGAGCGCTTCTATTCCTTGCCGCGTCCGGACAGCGGGCGCAAGAGCACCGGGTTGGGGCTTAACTTTGTTGAGGAAGTGGTGAAGTTGCATGGTGGGACGTTGCACGTCGGCAATGTCGAGGGTGGGGTTGAAGTGACTTTGCGCCTGACTTAGGACCGAGTCGCGGCCTCTTCGCGAGCAAGTCGAATCGTCGCACCGCCGCTCCCACATTCGATCTTCAGCGAATATGGATTTTGTGTACGGCCGAGATTAAATGTGGGAGCGGGCTTGCTCGCGAAGAGGCCGGCCCAGTCTCCACATAAACTCCATATTCCCCCCACAAACCCTCCACACACCGCTACCAGACTCTCCCCATCCAAACAGGGAGAGTCCCATGAACCGAAATCTGACCATAAAACTCGGGGCCATTGCCCTGCTGATTCTGTTGTTGCTGATCCCGTTGCTGATGATCAACGGCGTGATCCAGGACCGTCAGCAACTGCGTGACGGCGTGCTCGAAGACATCGCGCGCAGTTCCAGCTACAGCCAGCGTCTGAGCGGACCGTTGATGGTGGTGCCGTATCGCAAAGTGGTGCGCACCTGGAAGCTCAACGAGAAAACCAACGAGCGTTACCAGGAAGTCGGCGAAGAACGCGGTCGTTTGTATTTCCTGCCGGAGCGTTTCGAGCTCGACGGGCAGGTGCAGACCGAACTGCGTTCCCGGGGCATTTACGAGGCGCGGCTGTTTCACGCCGACAACCGCATCAGCGGGCACTTTTCGGTTCCGGCACAACTGGGCATCAAGGAAGACTTCGCCGACTACCAGTTCGATCAGCCGTTCCTCGCGGTCGGGATCAGCGACATTCGTGGCATCGAGAATGCGCTGAAACTGGAGCTCAATGACCTGCGCCTGGATTTCGTACCGGGCAGCCAGGTGGGCTGGCTGGGTGAGGGCGTGCATGTGACGTTGCCGGCGCTGAACACCAGGCAAGCCACGGAGCTGGCCTTCGGTTTCGACCTGCGTTTGCAAGGCACCGGTCAACTGCAAATTCTCCCGGTGGGCAAGACCAGCAAAGTCTCGCTGGCCGCCAACTGGCCGCATCCGAGCTTCATCGGCAACTATCTGCCGGCCCAGCGCGAAGTCTCTGATCAGGGCTTCACGGCCAACTGGCAGACAACGTTCTTCTCCACCAACCTGCAAGAAGCCCTGAGCAGTTGCGTAGCCGGCAACGACTGTGACGCGTTCAACGGCCGCAGCTTTGGTGTGAGCTTCATCGATCCGGTGGATCAGTATTTGAAAAGCGATCGGGCCATCAAATATGCACTGCTGTTCATCGTTCTGACTTTCGCCGGTTTCTTCCTCTTCGAAGTCCTGAAAAGCCTGGCGGTGCACCCGGTGCAATATGCGTTGGTCGGCGTGGCGCTGGCGTTCTTCTACCTGTTGTTGCTGTCATTGTCCGAACACATCGGCTTTGCACTGGCGTATCTATTGTCGGCGAGCGGATGTGTGTTGTTGATCGGCTTTTATGTCTGCCACGTGCTGCGCAGCGTGCGCCATGGCTTGAGTTTTTCGGCGGGATTGGCGGCGTTGTATGGTCTGCTCTATGGCTTGTTGAGTGCCGAGGATTACGCGTTGCTGATGGGCTCGTTGCTGCTGTTCGGCTTGCTGGGCGTGTTCATGGTGCTGACCCGCAAACTGGATTGGTACGGGATCGGGCAGAAAGCAGCCAAGCCGCTGGAATTTGATATCGGGGTGGTGGAATGAGCCGGTCGTTGGGGTTGCGTGAGGATCAGCGGGTGGGGGAAGTGTTGGCGACGCTGGTATGTGGCTTGTTTCCGGTAGATCCGGTGTGGTGCATTCGCGAGCAAGCCCGCTCCCACAAGGGCTCTCTAGTGAACACAAAATGTATGTTCACCACAGATCAACATGTGGGAGCGGCGGTACGACGATTCGACTTGCTCGCGAAGAGGCCGGTCCAGTCAGTGCAAATCTAGACCTTAGGCATCGTCACCACCATCGAAGGCCGCTGACTCACCTCGAAATACCACGCGGCCAATTGCGGATTCGACTCGCGCCATTCCAGATCCGGATGGCGCAGGTCGAGGTAACCCAGCGCACACGCCACGCTGATCGCCGCGACATCGAAATGGCTGGTCAGCTCGGCAATCGCGTCTTTTTCCAGCAGTGCCAAGGCGCGGCGAATCTTGTCGCGCTGGCCATCGAGCCATTCGTCCCAGTGTTTTTCCGGGGCGCGCAGGGCGACTTCATAACGAACCAACACCGCAGCGTCCATGATCCCGTCGGCCAGGGAGGCCAGGGTCAGGCGCCGCCAGCGGGCCGAGCCTTCACGGGGGATCAGCGGGTTGCCGACGTGCTGGTGGTCGAGGTAATCGAGGATCACCCGGCTGTCGTGAATGACGTTGCCGTCCGCCAGGCGCAGGGCCGGGATTTTGCTCAGCGGGTTGTCATGGGTAAGCGGCAGGTCCGGGGCGACCGGGGTCAGCACACAGTTTTGCAGGGCGACGCGGTCTTGCTGACCGGTTTCGTGCAGCAGCACCATGACTTTGCGAACGAAAGGTGACAGCGGATTGTGGTAGAGGGTCATGCTCGGGGCGGACATGGCAGTGTCTCGGTCGGTGGACAGTGTCGGGAGCATAGCGCGTGGATCACGCAACTTGTAGGAGCCGGCTTGCTGGCGATGGCATCGACTCGGTTTTTCAGATGCACCGGGGTGATGCCATCGCCAGCAAGCCGGCTCCTACAGGTTGGGTGTTGTCAGCGGCGTTGCAGCAGGCCGCGCAGGGCGAGGATTGCGGGAACACCCAGGCCCAGCCAGCTCAGGGCATCCCAAACGCCATCCCCCAGCAACGCGGCAAACAACCCCGCCGCGCTGAGCAAGGCGATGACGACGGGCGTTGCGAAGACCTTCCAGAAGTTTGACTGTCGGGGTGTCATGCCACGCTCTCCGCTTTCTCCAGTACGGGTTTTGCCGCCTTGCGCCGTACCATCCACAGGTAAACCCCGCTGCCGAGCACGATGATGGTCAGTACATCCAGCGTCGCCCAGAGGATTTTCATCGGCATGCCGCCGTAATCGCCGAAGTGCAGCGGCTGCGACATGCCCATGGCGTCCATGTACCAAGGCCGTTCAGCCACGGCGGTGACTTGCAATGTACTGGCGTCGATCAGCACCGGTGTCAGCAAGTGCGATGTCAGGTGCGTGCTGCCCTTCATGAACACCGCGTAATGGTGTTCGCTGGAAAACCGCGTGCCGGGGAAGGCAATAAAGTCCGGCTGCATGCCGGGCGCGACTTCCTTGGCGATGTCGAGCAAGCGAGTGGCCGGCGCCAGTTGTGTCAGGGCGGGGGCGTCGCGGTACGGCGCGACCATCGCACTCAGGCTGTCGTTGCGCCACGCGGCGATCAGCAGGTCGGCGCAAGCACTGATGACGCCGGTCACGCCAACTACCAGCGCCCAGGTCAGGGTGACCACACCGATCAGGTTGTGCAGGTCGAGCCAGCGCAGGCGAGTGGATTTGTCCTGGCGCACGGTGGCGAATTTCAAGCGGCGCATGAACGGCAGGTACAGCACCGATCCGGAAATAATGGCCACGACAAACATCAGTCCCATGAACGCCAGCAACAGCTTGCCCGGCAGGCCGGCAAACATGTCCACGTGCAAACGCAGCATGACCATCATGAAGCCGCCGTTGGCCGACGGCATCTCCCGCGCTTCGCCGGTGCGGGCGTCGAGCATGAAGGTGTGGGACGAATTCGGCTCGGTACCGGCGGTGGCGGCCATGATCGTGATCGCGGCGTCGGGTTCGTCTTCGTCGAAGCCGAAATACTGCATGACTTCACCGGGACGATGTTTTTCCGCGGCCTGCACCAACTGCTGCAAATTCAGCTTCGGGGTGTCGGCCGGCATTGCTTTCAACTCGGCGGCATCGCCCAGCAGGTGGTCGATCTCGTGATGGAAGATCAGGGGCAAGCCGGTCAGCGCCAGCATCAGCAGGAAGACCGTGCAGATCAGGCTGGTCCAGGTGTGGACGAAGGACCAGCGACGAATTGTTTTGCTTTTCATTTCTCAGCCTTCAGAAATACCAAAGCCGTCCACGAAGGACGGCCTGGTTACAGCGCGTATCCAATCAAGCGTTTACCACTTGTACGTGGCACTGGCGACGACACTGCGCAGGTCGCCGTAATAGCAGTAAAAGCCGTCACAGGTGGAGATGTAATCCTTGTTGAGCAGGTTGGTCGCGTTCACGGCCAGCGAGGCACCTTTCAAGCTGTTGTCCAGGCGACCCAGGTCGTAATGAACCGCCGCGTCGAACACGGTATAGGCATCCGCCTTGCCCAGCGTGGTGTTGCCCTGGTCGCCGTAGGTATTGCCGGTGTAACGCGCGCCGGCACCAATGCCGAAGCCATCCAGCACGCCGTTGTGCCAGGTGTAATCGGTCCACAGCGAAGCCTGCTGGTTGGGCATCAGTTGCAGACGGTTGCCTTTGAAGTCGCCTTTTTGCACTTCGGACTTCGCCAGGGTGTAGGCGGCGATGATTTTCAGGTTGTCGGTGACGTCGGAGACCGCTTCCAACTCCAGGCCTTTGACTTTCACTTCACCGGTCTGGCTGGTGATCGGCACGTTGCCGACGGTGGTGGTGACGGAGACGTTTTTCTGGGTCAGGTCGTACACCGCAGCGCTCAGCAACGTGTTACTGCCCGGCGGCTGGTACTTGATGCCCAGTTCCCACTGCTGGCCTTCGGTCGGCTTGAATGATTGAGTGGACGATGCGGTGGCATTGCTGGTGGGCTGGAACGACTCGGCGTAAGACAGGTAAGGCACGATGCCGTTGTCGAATACATAGCTGATCGCCGCGTTACCGCTGAATTTCTTGTCGCGCTCGGTGTTGGTGGCATCTTCCTTGAAGAACTTGGTGCCGGTGTGTACCCAGTCCTCACGGCCGCCCAGCGTCAGGCGCCATTGGTCGAGGGCCATCTGGTCCTGGACGTACAAACCGGTCTGATGGGTCTTCTGATCCTGGTCATAGAAGGCATCGGACCGTGCCGGGCGAGTGATCGGCAAACCATATTGCGGGGTGTTGACGTTGATGCCCGGCGCGGTCCCGAAGATCGACAGGTAGTTGGTGTTGTTGCGCTGGTGGTCCAGCCCGATCAGCAAGGTGTGACGGACATCACCGGTGGAAAAATCGCCCTGGAAGTTGTTGTCCACCGCGAACTGGCTGATGTCTTCCTCGACATTTGTCGTGCCGCGCCCTGTGTTGCCCTGATCGTCGACGACAAAACCGAACGCGGCAAACGCCGGGTTGTAGGCGTTGACGGTAATGGCCTGGAACGACAGGTCGGACTTGGTGTAGCGCAGGTTCTGACGGAACTGCCAGACATCGTTCAGGCGATGTTCGAAGGCGTAGCCCAGCGCGTAGTAAGTGCGGTCGTAGTACTCGTAGTTCGGATCTCCCAGGTTCTTGTGGTGGGAAATATCGCCGAACGGCATGTCGATTTTGGTGCCCTGGATCGAGTGGAACTGGCTGGTGATGCCGGTATCGTCACGGGTGAATTGCGTGAGCAGGGTGAATTTGGTGTCGTCGTCGATGTTCCAGGTCAGGCTCGGCGCGATGTTGTAGCGCTTGTTGTCGATGTGGTCGATCTGCGTGCCGCTGTCGCGAACCACGCCGCTGACGCCATAGAGGAACTGGCCTTCGTCGTCGATTTTGCCGGTGCTGGCGAAGTTGATCTGACGATGATTGTCACTGCCGTATTGCACCTGGATTTCATTGCTCGACTCGGCGCTGGGACGACGGCTGACCATGTCCAGCAAACCGCCTGGCGGGGTCTGGCCGTACACGGATGAAGCCGGTCCGCGCAGCAGCGCGAGGCGGTCGAGGTTCCAGGTTTCCGGTTTCGGGTTGGCGTACACGCCTTTGGGCAGCGGCAAGCCGTCGAGGAACTGGGTCGGTTCAAAGCCGCGTACCCGCAGCCAGTCGGCGCGGGTGTCGCTGCCGAAACTGCTGGCGGTGATGCCCGGCATGTAACGCACAGCGTCATCGAGGCTGTGCACACTGCGGTCGTCCATTTGTTCGCGGGTGGCGATCGAAATCGAACGCGGCGCCTCAACCAGCGCGGTGTCGGTCTTGGTGCCGGCGGCGGTACGCTTGGCCAGGTAACCGTCAACCGGGCCCCAAGCGCTTTCGGTGTTTTCTACGCCAATCACGCTGGTTTCCGGCAACGCCATCACGCCCTCAGGCGCGGCGACCAGGCTGTAGGTGCCAGTGCTGCTCTGTTCCAGTTGCAGACCGGTGCCGAGCAGCGCGGCGCGCAAGGCACCCGCGGCATCATATTGGCCATTGACCGGTGCCGACGTCTTGCCCGCCGCCAACGCCGGATTCAGCGACAACGCGAGGCCGGACTGGCTGGCGATCTGGTTCAACGTGCTGGCCAATGGCGCGGCCGGCAGGTTGTAGGCGCGAACGCTGGACGCCTGTTCAGCTGCGATCAGTTGGCTGCTGGCCAGAGGGGTGCAAAAGGCAATGGCGACCGCCAGCAAACTGGGGCGCAACAAGGTGTCTAGCGAACGGGACATACGGCGGCTCCTGAAAGGGAATACTTCTCAATTGCCTAGGTGCCGAACGAAAAACCAAAAGTGATAGGGCTGGATGAAAATAATTTCGATTCAGCAATTGTGGTGAGGCTTGCCCGCGAAGGTGCCCGTTCAGACGACATCGTGCTCAGGGCTTGGCATCCGCCTTCGCCACCGTCACCCACCATTGCGTGTGCTGCTCGATCTGCACCGGTAAGGTAGGCAACAGGGCGCTCAACGCCAGATCGGTATCGTGCAACGGGAAACTGCCGGTGATCCGCAGGTCGGCAACCTCTGGCGCAACACCCAGATGCCCGCGGCGATAGCGCCCGAGTTCATGGACCAGATCCTCCAGGCGTGCGTTATCCACCACCAGCATGCCGCGGGTCCAGGCATCGGCACCGAGGTTGAGCGCGATGATCGGGCCCAGGCCATTGTTGCGCATCAACACTTGCTGGCCTTCGCGCAGAATCCGTTCTTCAACGCTCGACTCTGGATGGGCTGCCACGGCGGACTGCAGCACGCTCAGGCGCGTGCCTTCTTCTTCGCGCTTGACCAGGAACCGCGTGCCGAGTGCGCGCATGCTGCCTTCACGGGTTTCGACGATAAACGGCCGGGCATCGCCGTGGCCGGTTTCGACGAGGATTTCCCCGTCCTGAAGAATTACCCGGCGCTGCTTCTCATCAAAGCGCACGTCCACGGCACTGTGGGTGTTGAGGTTGATCACGGTGCCGTCGCTCAGGCGCAAGGTGCGTTGCTCGCCAGTGGCGGTGCGCTGATCGGCCAGCCAATAGTCGACCGGCAAATAACGTTCACCGGCGAACAGTGCCAAACCGATCACCGCCACGATGCTTGCCACGCCGCTGCCCAGCTTGCGCACACGTCGGCGAATGCTTTCACGCGATTGCAGCAACGCGGTGCGGGCGGGGCCGCTGGCCACGCTGAAACGCTGGTCGAGCATGCCCAACTGACGCCAGGCGCGGGCGTGTTCTTCGTGGGCGGCGTGCCATTTGGCGAACTCTTCGCGCTCCACCGGGTTGCCGGAGTCCAGCGACAATTGCCAGGCAATCGCCGCATCCAGCACCTGCGCCGAGACCGGTTTGGAACTGACCGCGCTCATACCGGCTCACCGTACAGCGCGATGTAGCACTGACGAATACCCTGAGCCAGGTATTGACGCACTCGCGGCACTGAAACCCCCAGGCGCTGGGCGATTTCCATGTGGCCGAGGCCGTCGAGACGGTTGTAGAGAAACGCTGCCCGGGCTTTGCTGGAGAGTGTGCCGAGCAGGCGATCGATGTTTTTCAGGTCTTCGAGGATCAGTTGCTGTTCCTCCACCGACGGTTGCTCGCCTTCGGGGATCAGCATCAGCTCGGTGAGGTAAGCCTGTTCCAGCGCGGCACGCCGGAAATAGTCGAACAGCAAGCCCTTTGCGATCGCCACCAGAAACGCCCGCGGCTCGCGCGGTTCATTCAGTTGATCACGGCCCAGCAACCGCACGAAGGTGTCCTGACTGAGGTCTTCGGCCCGTTGCGGGCAGGCGACATTGCGTCGAAGCCAGGCCAAAAGCCAGCTGCGGTGGTCGCGATACAACGCACCGACGAGCTCATTGTGGGGGCTTTGGACTGACGACACGCAGTATCACCGATTGGGAAGTGTTAACTAACGAGAATTATTCGCGATTGTGGCAGAGGCGGGGGAGGTAAGCAATTGGCCACTGGTCAGGTGGATTGAGGGCAGGTGGACCGCGTTATCGTTCTTCGCGGGCAAGCCATGCTCCTACAGGGTTTGCCCGCGAAGGCGTCAGAACAGGCACTAAAGATTTAGAAGGAAGGCACGCGCTGTCTGCGCTTCCACTGATTCACCCGCTGCTGCAAATTCAACGGGCTATGAATCTGCTGCTGCCGCGCCCGGCTGAACAGGATCAACGCCAGTTCCGCAGTCGCCAGCGCATCGGCACTGGCGTTGTGGCGCTCGAACACTTCGAGCTTGAACCAGTCGATCCATTCATCCAGCCCCGCCTCGCGGATATGCGCCTGCGGGCACAGCATCGGCGCGATGTCCGCCACATCAAGAAACGTATGCTGCAGCTTGTAACCCAGATGATCCTTCAACGCGCGCCCAAGCATGTGCTGATCAAACGGCGCATGAAACGCCAGCACCGGGCTGTCACCCACAAACTCCATGAACTCGAGCAGGGCCTGCGCCGGATCAGTGCCAGCAGCAATCGCACTCGGCCCCAAGCCGTGAATCAATACGCTGGGCGCCACTTTCATATCCGTGCACTGCAGGGTGCGTTCGAACTGCTGGCTGAAGTCTATAGCGCCGTCCTCGATCACCACCGCGCCAATGGACAGCACCCGATCCTTGTTCATATTCAACCCGGTGGTTTCCAGGTCCAGTACC
Organism: Pseudomonas sp. SJZ080; assembly: GCF_007828295.1. Lineage (NCBI taxonomy): Bacteria > Pseudomonadati > Pseudomonadota > Gammaproteobacteria > Pseudomonadales > Pseudomonadaceae > Pseudomonas > Pseudomonas sp. SJZ080. The sequence goes on along the minus strand of NZ_VIUK01000011.1, from coordinate 11,539 downwards.
ACCCAGCGCTGTTCGCGCAGGCTGCATTCGCTCAGCTCGGCTGCCGCCGGCAAGTCTTTCAGACGTTGCTGCAAGTCGCCGGACAGCATCGGACCTGCCGGGCGCAACCACGAAAACAGGCTCATAGCTGATACCGCAGCGTCAGGCTGCTTTGCAGGCGTTGGGCCTGGCGCAGGGATTCGCGCAGGATGCGTCGGTCCAGATGATTGAGGCTGTCGGGATCTACCCGGTTGGAGTAGGGCAAATTCTCCCGGGTCTGTAGCTGATGTTGCTGCATGCGGGTTTGCTGGATGAAGTGATACGCCTCTTCGTACGCCGCACCGTCCAGCCGTTCGATAACCTCTTTTTCGACCAGTTGGCGAAAGCGCTCCAGCGTATTGTTGGCTTCGATGCCGTGGGCCAGTGCGAGCAATCGGGCGCCATCGACAAAGGGCGTCAAGCCCTGGACTTTCAGGTCCAGCGTGGCTTTCTCGCCATTCTTGCGCGCCAGCACGAACTCGCGGAAACGGCCTACAGGCGGGCGGTTGCGCAGGGCGTTTTCGGCCATCATCCGCTGGAACAGCCGGTTGTCGGCGACCTGGTCGAGAATCCCTCGACGCAACTGCTCGCAGCTTTGCTCGTCGCCCCAGACCACGCGCAGGTCGAAATAGATGCTCGAACCCAGCAGGTTTTCCGGCGTCGCTTCACGAATAAACGCCGCAAAACGCCGCGCCCATTCGGCCCGGGACAAACACAGCTCGGGATTGCCAGCCATGATGTTGCCCTTGCACAGAGTGAAACCGCACAGCGCCAGGCTCTGGTTGATGTGTTGAGCGATGGGCAGCAACTTGCCGCGTATCTCGGCGGCGTGCGCCGCGTCCCGCGCTTCGAACAGAATGCCGTTGTCCTGATCGGTGTGCAGCGTTTGCTCACGGCGGCCTTCGCTGCCGAAACACAACCAGCTGAAGGGCACACCGGGGTCGCCTTTCTCGGCGAGGGTCAGTTCGATCACCCGGCATACGGTGTGGTCGTTGAGCAGGGTGATGATGTGGGTGATCTGGGTCGAGGACGCGCCGTGGGCCAGCATGCGCTCGACCAGTTGGCCGATTTCGCCGCGCATCGCCACTAGGTTTTCCACGCGCTGGGCGCTTCGGATGGTGCGCGCCAGGTGCACCAGATCCACCCGTTGCAGGGAAAACAGGTCACGTTCCGAGACCACGCCGCACAGGCGATGATCCTTGACCAGGCAAACGTGGGCGATATGCCGCTCGGTCATCGCAATCGCCGCATCGAAGGCACTGTGGTCCGGCGTCAGGAAAAACGGCGCACGGGTCATGTGCAATTCGATGGCTTCGTTGAAGTCGTTGGTACCTTCGGCCACCACGTGGCGCAGGTCGCGCAGGGTGAAAATCCCCAGCGGCGCTTTGTGTTCATCCACCACCACAATGCTGCCGACCTGCTGCTCGTGCATCAGGGTCACGGCTTCGCGCAAAGGCGTTGCCGGGCTGCATGTCACCGGATGGCGCATGGCCAATTCGCCAAGACGCGTGTTCAGCGAATACTGAGTGCCGAGGGTTTCCACGGCTTTTTGCTGGACTTGCTGGTTGACCTGATCCAGCAAACTGCTGACGCCGCGTAGGGCAAAGTCGCGAAACGCGTTGGAAAGTGCGAACAGTTTGATGAACGCCAGCTTGTTCAGTTGTAGGCAAAAAGTGTCTTCGGCTGCCAGATGTTCGGTGCGCGTCGCACGCTCACCCAGCAGCGCGGCGAGGGGAAAGCACTCGCCGGTGGCGATTTCGAAGGTGGTTTCGGTGCCGCCCTTGGCCGTGTGGGGGCGTTCACCCACGACGCGGCCCTGTTTGACGATGTAGAAATGTTCAACCGGGCCATCGGCGGGCTTGATGATGCTTTCGCCGGGCGCATAAAAACGCAGCTGACATTGTTCCACCAGGTACGCCAGGTGAGCGTGTTCCATTTGATTGAAGGGCGGGAAGCGCTGAAGGAATTGCAAAGTGCCCTGGATGTTTTGCAACACCGCGGTTTTCCCTGCCTGTGTGAAGGCGTCCGCTTTACTCATAACCATTACCGCAGTCTTTTTTCGAATTGTTGTTGTCGGATGACTCAGCCATGGTCGGCCCAGGAACGCAGGGTGCCCATTGGACGTAAGTCTAGGTCGGGCCTTCCGGTGATGAAATTTCGGAAATTCCTTACGCAATCGTAGGAAGAATCTATCCTTTCCCCTATAGGAAATAAATCCGACGAAGTGCACATTCAAGGTCTGCTTAGCGATGTCTCAGCACTGTGCTAGGGAATGAAATTGATTATTTAGAGAACGCTATGTCCGACCACGATATTTTGAGTGACGCCGAGCGCGAGGCGCTGAGTGCCGTCATGCTGGAGCCCGACCTGCCGCCACAACGGGTACTGATCGTCGATGACGATAAAGATGCGCGTGAGCTGCTGTCGGAAATCCTGGGGCTGGATGGCATTCGTTGCATGACCGCGGCCAGCGGTGAAACCGCACTCAAGATGTTGAGCGAGAAACCTTCGATCGGCCTGGTGATCACCGATCTGCGGATGGGCCATGTCGATGGTCTGGAGTTGGTCCGTCAGGTTCGAGAGTCAGTACGCGCAGCCATGCCCATCATCATCGTTTCAGGCGATGCCGACGTGAAGGACGCGATTGCTGCAATGCATTTGAGCGTGGTGGATTTCCTGCTCAAGCCGATTGATACCGCGAAACTGCTGGAACTGGTCAAGCATGAGTTGGGGATGGATGTGTGAATTGTTAAAGGATCAAAAGATCGCAGCCTTCGGCAGCTCCTACATGGGATTGCGTACATCTGTAGGAGCTGCCGAAGGCTGCGATCTTTTGACTTCGCTTTAAAAAAAAAGCCCTGATCGGAAGATCAGGGCTTTTTCATGTCCGGCATCACCGCTCAGTTACAGGCCATTTGCAGCCTTGAACTCGCGACGACGACGATGCAGCACCGGCTCGGTGTAGCCGTTTGGCTGTTTGGTGCCCTCAACCACCAGTTCGACCGCCGCCTGGAAGGCGATATTGCTGTCGAAATCCGGTGCCAGCGGGCGGTACAGCGCGTCGTTGGCGTTCTGACGGTCAACCACCGGCGCCATGCGCTTGAGGCTTTCCATCACTTGCTCTTCGGTGACGATACCGTGACGCAGCCAGTTGGCGATGTGCTGGCTGGAAATCCGCAGCGTGGCGCGGTCTTCCATCAGGCCGACGTCGTTGATGTCCGGCACTTTCGAGCAGCCAACACCCTGGTCGATCCAGCGCACCACGTAACCGAGAATGCCCTGGGCGTTGTTGTCCAGTTCGTTCTTGATCTGTTCCGCGGTCCACTGCGGGTTTACCGCCAGCGGGATGGTCAGGATGTCATCCACCGAGGCGCGCGCACGTTTGGCCAGTTCGGCCTGGCGGGCGAACACATCGACCTTGTGGTAATGCAGCGCATGCAGCGCAGCCGCCGTTGGCGATGGAACCCACGCGGTGTTGGCACCCGCCAGCGGGTGAGCGATTTTCTGTTCGAGCATCGCCGCCATCAGGTCGGGCATGGCCCACATGCCTTTACCGATCTGCGCGCGACCTTGCAGGCCGGTGCTCAAACCGATATCGACGTTCCAGTTCTCATAAGCGCCGATCCACTTCTCAGCCTTCATGTCCGCCTTGCGCACCATCGGGCCGGCTTCCATGGAGGTGTGGATTTCATCGCCCGTGCGGTCGAGGAAACCGGTGTTGATGAACACCACGCGCTCGCTGGCCGCCTTGATGCACGCCTTGAGGTTGACCGTGGTGCGGCGTTCCTCGTCCATGATCCCGACTTTCAAGGTGTTGCGCGGCAAGCCCAGTGCATCTTCGATGCGACCGAACAGCTCGTTGGTGAACGCGGCTTCATCCGGGCCGTGCATTTTCGGCTTCACGATGTAGACCGAACCGGTGCGGCTGTTCTTGCGCGAACTGTTGCCGTTGAGGCTGTGGATCGCCGCAAGGCTCGTCACCAGACCGTCGAGAATGCCTTCCGGCACTTCGTTGCCGTCTTTATCGAGGATCGCGTCGATGGTCATCAGGTGACCGACGTTGCGCACGAACAACAACGAACGACCGTGCAGGCTGAATTCCTTGCCATCAACGCCGGTGTAGGTGCGGTCGGCGTTCATGGTGCGGGTAAAAGTCTGACCGCCCTTGGAGACTTCTTCCGACAGGTCGCCCTTCATCAGGCCGAGCCAGTTGCGGTAGATCACCACTTTGTCATCGGCATCGACGGCAGCGACGGAGTCTTCGCAGTCCATGATGGTGGTCAGCGCGGCCTCCATCAGAATGTCTTTGACGCCGGCAGCGTCGGTCTGGCCGACCGGGGTGCTGGCGTCGACCTGGATTTCGAAGTGCAGGCCGTTGTTTTTCAGCAGGATTGCGGTGGGGGCCGCTGCATCGCCGTGGAAACCGATCAACTGAGCGTCGTTGCGCAAGCCGCTGTTGCTGCCGCCTTTGAGGGCGACCACCAGTTTGCCGTCAACGATCTTGTAGCCGGTGGAATCGACGTGGGAGCCGGCGGCCAATGGCGCGGCTTCGTCGAGGAAGGCGCGGGCGAAGGCAATCACCTTGTCGCCGCGAACCTTGTTGTAGCCTTTGCCTTTTTCCGCGCCGTCAGCTTCGCTGATCGCGTCGGTGCCGTAGAGCGCGTCGTACAGCGAGCCCCAGCGGGCGTTCGAGGCGTTGAGCGCGAAGCGGGCGTTCATCACCGGCACCACGAGCTGCGGGCCGGCCATGCGGGCGATTTCGTCATCGACGTTTTGCGTCGTTGCCTGGAAATCAGCCGCTTCTGGCAGCAGATAACCGATGTCTTGCAGGAAGGCTTTATAAGCCACGGCGTCGTGCGCCTGACCGGCACGCGCTTGGTGCCAGCCGTCGATACGAGCCTGGAAATCATCGCGTTTGGCGAGTAGGGCTTTGTTCTTCGGTGCCAGGTCGTGAATGACCTTGTCGGCACCGGCCCAGAATTTATCGGCGGTGAGGCCGGTTCCGGGAATGGCTTCGTTGTTCACGAAGTCGAACAGGACTTTGGCGACCTGCAGGCCACCGACTTGAACGTGTTCAGTCATTGCTTGCCTCACTCTGCTCAGCTATTTCGCTTTTCAGCTCTTCAAATTAACAATGAAGCCTCTGGCTATTTAAACCACAAACCCCTTCCACCAGTACATGCCATTTCGGGCGGCTGGGATGGAACCGATCAACGGCGTTGAGGCCTTGCTGATAGGGCTTTCAGGGCTGCGACCGCGCCTGTGGCAGACATCGATCCAACGTTATGTAGTGCGCGCTGCGGCATACTACATGATGAATTGCGGTTGTGAAAATTAGACTAATTACGTCGTTCTGCGACCCCGTGACGCATTGCAGTCACGTCGGGGATGGGGATGTTCTCAAAAAAGTATGAGATTGTTCCAGTTAAATATAAGAAGTTGTACACGATTTGTTGTCCGCTTCAGATTGGCGGTGCTCCGGATCGCTGGCAAGCCAGCTCCTACAAGGTTTGCGCAAGACCCTGGAGCTGGCTTGCCAGCGATGGCGCCAGACGAATCAACACAGGATCGCCCCTTGCCTATACTTCTCTTTCTATAACAAAAGAGGGCTGCGCCATGGACCACCTCGTACTCACTGTTTTCGCACCGGACAAACCTGGGCAGGTCGAGCGCATCGCCCAGTGCATTGCCGAGCACGGCGGCAACTGGCTTGAAAGCCGCATGTCACGCATGGCCGGGCAGTTTGCCGGGATTCTTCGGGTGGGCGTGCCGGCCGAAGCCTACGACGAATTGGTCGATGCCCTGCAGGCGTTGTCGACCCATGGCATTCGCGTGTTGATTGCCGAAAGCGGCATCGAGCAATCTTGCACCTGGAAACCAATTGCCATGGAATTGGTAGGCAACGATCGTCCGGGGATCGTGCGCGACATCACGCGACTGTTGAGTGAGCAGGGGGTCAACCTGGAACGACTGGTGACTGAAGTGCGCCCGGCGCCGATGAGCAGCGAGCCGCTGTTCCACGCCGAAGCGATTCTCGCCGTGCCGCTGACGCTTTCACTGGATGTGTTGCAGTCGCGCCTGGAAACCCTGGCGGACGATTTGATGGTGGAATTGGTCCTGCGCAGCGAACCCTGACAGGGTTATCCAAGTTATACGTGCACCTGCCTGTGGATAACCTGTAGAGACAGCCCGCCAGCCCAAGCCGGCCGGGCTTCTTCAACATCTGATCAAAAAACCATCAGTTTCAACAAGTTGCGCACAAACGCCGGGGATCACGCTGTGGATAACCTTGGGAAGGATCGATGCAGGCCACGAAATATGTGGCCTGCAGAGGTTCGTACGATTTTTGATCAGCTGCGTCGGCGCAAACTTATCCACGCATCGACGCTGTAAACCGCCAGGCCGGCCCAGATAAAGATAAACGCCACCAGTGTGCTCGACGACAAATGTTCGCCAAACAGCAGCACGGCCTGCAGCAGCACCAATGTCGGTGCCAGGTACTGGAGGAATCCCAGCGTGGTGTAGGGCAAATGCCGTGCGGCGGCGTTGAAACACACCAGCGGCACGAGGGTTACCGGCCCGGCGGCAACCAGCCACCAGGCTTCGGTCGTCGTCCAGAACTCGGGCTGAGCGCTCATGGCCGTCTGATTGAATAGCAGCCAGGCCAAGGCAATCGGGACCAGCATCCAGGTTTCCACCACCAGGCCGGGCAGGGCTTTGACCGGCGCCTGCTTGCGGATCAAACCGTAGAAGCCAAACGTCAGCGCCAGCACCAGCGACACCCACGGCAGACTGCCGACCTGCCATACCTGTTGCGCCACGCCGATCGCGGCCAGCCCCACCGCGATCCACTGCATGCGCCGCAGCCGTTCGCCGAGGATCAACATCCCCAACAGCACGTTCACCAGCGGGTTGATGTAGTAACCGAGGCTGGCCTCGAGCATGCGCCCGTTGTTCACCGACCAGACGTACGTCAACCAGTTGGCCGCGATCAGCGTGCCGCTCAGCGCGAGGATCGCCAGTCGTTTCGGGTTGTCACGCAGCTCGCGCCACCAGCCAGGATGCTTCCACACCATCAGTAGCAAGGCACCGAACAGCGCGGACCAGAGCACGCGGTGGATGATGATCTCCACGGCGGGCACGTTGGCGATGGCTTTGAAGTAGATCGGGAACAGGCCCCAGATGATGTAGGCACTCAGGCCCAGAATGTACCCGCGACGCGGGTTGGCGGCTTGCATGCAGAATCCTTGCTTAGGCAGCTAACAAAGGAGGGATTGTATAGATGTGTCAGGAGTTTTGTAGAAGCCGGCTTGCTGGCGATGCAGGCGCCTCGGTTTGTCAGCAATGCCGAGGAGATGCTATCGCCAGCAAGCCGGCTCCTACAGAGGTCAGAAGAGTTTGAGGGGTTCTTCGTTGAGCGCAGCCAATTGCTCGCGCAACGCCAACACCTGATCACCCCAATACCGCTCGGTCCCGAACCACGGAAAACTGTGCGGGAACGCCGGATCATCCCAACGACGCGCCAGCCACGCGCTGTAGTGCATCAGGCGCAACGCGCGCAGCGGTTCGATCAGTGCCAGTTCCCGCGGGTCGAAGTCGTGAAATTCGTTGTAACCGTCCATCAGTTCCGACAACTGACCCAGGCATTCCTGACGGTCGCCGGCGAGCATCATCCAGATGTCCTGCACCGCCGGGCCCATGCGGCAATCGTCGAGGTCGACGATGTGGAACATCTCGTCGCGGCACATCATGTTGCCGGGGTGGCAATCGCCGTGCATGCGGATGTTCTGGTGTGGCGTGGTGTTGTAGACCTCTTCGACACGCTTGAGCAGGTCGCGGGCCACGGACTCGTAAGCCGGCAGCAGGCTCTTGGGGATGAAATTGCCTTCGAGCAGCGTCGTCAGCGAATCGTGACCGAAGTTCTTCACGCCCAGCGCCTCGCGGTGAGCGAAGGGTTTTGTCGAGCCCACGGCATGCAGGCGGCCGAGCAATTGGCCCAGGCGATACAACTGATCGAGATTGCCCGGCTCCGGAGCGCGCCCGCCACGGCGGGGGAACAGGGTGAAACGGAAACCGTTGTGTTCGTGCAGGCTGGCACCGTTGTGAATCATCGGCGCCACCACCGGCACGTCGCACTCGGCGAGTTCGAAGGTGAACTGGTGCTCTTCGAGAATCGCTTCGTTGGTCCAGCGCTGCGGGCGGTAGAACTTGGCGATCAGTGGCTCGGAGTCTTCGATGCCGACCTGATAGACGCGGTTCTCGTAGCTGTTGAGCGCCAGAATGCGCGCGTCACTGAGAAAGCCGATGCTTTCGACGGCATCGAGCACGAGGTCTGGGGTGAGGGTTGCAAACGGGTGGGCCATGCTGACTCCTGCGCGCAGCAGGCTGCCGCGTCCGGCCAAGCATGGTAGCGCAGACGGGCTGTCTTTAGTGTTTGAGGTTGAGATGAGTGTTGTTCGGGCTGACGCTTTCGCGAGCAAGCCCGCTCTCACATTTGACCGCATTCTTCTGGGCAATGTCGGTCAGTGTGGGAGCGGGCTTGCTCGCGAAGGCGGCTAATCAGGCGCCGACGATCCCGCCATCCTCACGGGAAATCGCCATCACCGAAGACCGCGGCTTGCCATTCGGCAAATGCTCAGGGAACGTCGACCCACCGTTTTCCCCCGGATGCTGAATCCCGACAAACAGCGTCTTCTGATCCGGCGAGAAGCTGATCCCCGTCACCTCGCAGCCAATCGGCCCGACCATGAAGCGGCGGATCTCCCCGGTGACCGGGTCGGCGCAGAGCATCTGGTTATTGCCCATGTCGGCAAAATCACCGGCGTTGCTCGAGTCGCCATCGGTCAGGATCCACAAGCGCCCAGCCTTGTCGAAACCCAGGCCATCCGGGCTGTTGAACATATTCTGTGGCGTGATGTTCGACGAACCGCCTTTCGGCGTGCCAGCGTGGACGCCAGGGTTGCCAGCGACCACAAACAGGTCCCAGGCAAAGCTTTTCGAACCGTGATCATCACGGTCGGTGCGCCAGCGCAGAATCTGCCCGTAAACGTTCTTCTCGCGCGGATTGGGCCCGCCCACCGGTTGACCGTCTTCACCGCGCTTGGCGTTGTTGGTCAGCGTGCAATAGACCTGGCCATCCTTGGGGCTGACAACGATCCACTCCGGACGGTCCATGCGCGTGGCTTTCACCACGGTAGCTGCGAGGCGCGCGTGAATCAGCACTTCGGCCTGATTGGCAAAACCGCTATTGGCGTCGATGCCGTTTTTGCCGTGGGTCAGTTCGATCCACTGGCCCTTGCCTTTCGGGTGATCGGCATTGCCGTCGCCCGCATCGAAGCGCGCCACGTACAAGGTGCCGTGGTCCAGCAGGTCACGATTGGCTTTCGGGTTTTTGTGGTTGATCTTGTCGCGGCTGACGAACTTGTAGATGAACTCTCCGCGCTCATCGTCGCCCATGTACACCACGGCGTGGCCGTCATGGGTTTCGGCCAGGGCAGCGTTTTCATGTTTGAAGCGGCCCAGTGCGGTGCGCTTGACGGGGGTCGACTGCGGATCGAACGGGTCGATTTCCACCACCCAGCCGTGACGGTTGAGTTCGTTGGGGTTTTTTGCCAGGTCGAAACGCTCGTCATGCGGGTGCCAGTTGATCTCTTTGCTGGCGGCCACTACGCCGTAGCGTTTCTGCGCGGCGTCGAACTTCTGCTCGGCATTGCTGCTGCCGAAGCAGTCGGTGAAGTTCTCTTCGCACGTCAGGTACGTGCCCCACGGCGTCTTGCCGTTGGCGCAGTTCTGGAAGGTGCCGAGCACGTTCTTGCCATGCGGGTCGGCGCTGGTTTTCAACAGGTCATGGCCGGCAGCAGGGCCGCTGAGGCTGATCGGCGCGTTACCGTGAATGCGGCGGTTGTAGCGCGAACCTTGAACGAATTGCCATTGGCCGTTCTTGCGCTGCACTTCGATGACCGACACACCTTCGCAGGCCAGCGCCTTGCGCACTTCTTCCTTCGATTGCGGCATGCCGCCGTGTGGGTAGAGGTAGCGGTAGTTAGTGTATTCGTTGTTGATCGCCATCAGCGCCCGGTCTTTCTCACCCGGAAACTCGAACAGGCTCATGCCGTCATTGTTGTCACCGAACTGCACTTCCTGCTGTTCTGCGCTGCCGTTACCGCTAGGGTCGAACGCCGGACCGTTCTTTTGCAACGGCTGGCCCCAGCTGATCAGCACCGAAGACTTGTAGCCAGGCGGCAGGGTAATGGCGTCGCTGGTAGCGGCGGGGATGCTGTCAAAGCCCAGCAGTTTGCTGGTGCCTGCGCTGACACTGGCCGCGAGCACGCTGCGGCTCAGCAGGTTGCCGCCCAGGAACATGGCTGCACCGCACAGGGCGCCCGCGCTGATGAAGCCACGACGGCTGAGGCCGACCATGTTTTCGAGGTCGGTGTTTTGGTTGTCTTCTAATAGGCTCACATCAGGCTCCCTGCGGGTTTTTGCAGTCACCTTAAAGAGCGTTAATGACGCTTGTGTTTCAGAGCGGTGTACCGAGCAAAACGTTTGATGGCGCAAATTGCACCCGTACCGGTTTATGGGTGGCGAGGCCGAGGGTTTTCAGGTGCAGCGGCTCGGCCAGTGCGCACAACGTCTGGCCATTGGGCAGGCCGATGCGCACTTCGCTGGGTCCGTCTTCGGCGTCGAGGATTTCTTCGATGATGCCGGTCAGGTCATTGTGTCCGGGTGTTGCAGTGTCTTCGATGGCCAGCAGCTCGAGCCAGCCCGCCTTGATCAGGGCGACGACTTCGGTGCCGGGCTCCAGATCCAGGCGCAAGGTGCTGTCGTGGGTGATCTGTGCATCGAGGGCCAGGCCTTCGGCCAGTTCAAGGCGAATCAGGTCATTGCGCCCCTGAGCTTCAATCGCCACGACCTTGCCGTGCAATTGATTGCGCGCGCTGGTTCTGAGCATCAGGCGGCCGAGCAGGTCCAGGTCGCTGGCGTCTTCGGCCGCTTCCAGCACCTGAGCCTGCAGCGTTTGCAGTTTTTGATACAGGCGCAGTACGCGTTCGCCCTCGCTGGACAGCTTCGCGCCCCCGCCGCCCTTGCCGCCGACACTGCGCTCCACCAGCGGTTTTTGCGCCAGGTTGTTCAACTCGTCGATGGCATCCCACGCGGCTTTGTAACTCAGCCCCGCACTTTTCGCGGCGCGGGTGATCGAGCCCTGTTCGGCGATGTGTTGCAGCAATGCGATGCGCTGCGGGCGACGGACAATGTGTTGGGACAACAATGTGGGCAATGACATGGCAGGCGCTTTGGCTGGTGACGATGGTGAGGACGTTGGCGGCTCGGGCTGCGGGAGTCAAGTCAGGTGCAATCTCTGTGGGAGCGGGCTTGCTCGCGATGAGGTCGCCACATTCAACATTGATGTGGCTGATAAACCGCCATCGCGAGCAAGCCCGCTTGTGTCTAGATCTAGGAATAAGCTCTGGGGTGAGAGGGGTGGATGGCAAGCTGTGAGTCCGCGGTGCTTGAAGCACGT
>NZ_VIUK01000010.1:151270-204604 GCF_007828295.1 Pseudomonas sp. SJZ080 | reverse complement strand
GGATGTTCCGCACGGATGGGCTGATCGCAAAAACCAACGCCTGACACCTGTAGGAGCCGGCTTGCTGGCGATGCAGGCGACTCGGTTTAACGCCTAACCGAGTCGATTCCATCGCCAGCAAGCCGGCTCCTACAAACGCGTTGCGGTACAGCAGCAGAATGAAGCCCAGGCCTACAACGGACAGATTCGTCAGGCCGTGCGCGGGACTCGCGGGATGTTCCGCACGGATGGGCTGATCGCAAAAACCAACCCCTGACACCTGTAGGAGCCGGCTTGCTGGCGATGCAGGCGACTCGGTTTAACGCCTGACCGAGTCGATTCCATCGCCAGCAAGCCGGCTCCTACAAACGCGTTGCGGTACAGCAGCAGAATGAAGCCCAGGCCTAAAACGGACAGATTCGTCAGGCCGTGCGCGGAGTTCGCGGGATGTTCCGCACGGATGGGCTGATCGCAAAAACCAACGCCTGACACTTGTAGGAGCCGGCTTGCTGGCGATGCAGGCGACTCGGTTTAACGCCGAGCCGAGTCGATTCCATCGCCAGCAAGCCGGCTCCTACAAACGCGTTGCGGTGTTGCTTAAACGAACAACGACAGCAGCAGAATGAAGCCCAGGCCTACAACGGACAGGATGGTTTCCATCGCCGTCCAGGTCTTGAAGGTTTCCGCCACGGTCATGTTGAAGTACTGCTTCACCAGCCAGAAACCAGCGTCGTTGACGTGAGACAGGATCAACGAACCGGCACCGGTGGCCAGCACCAGCAACTCACGGTTCACACCCGGCATCATCCCCACCACCGGCACCACGATGCCAGCGCCAGTAATGGTCGCCACGGTCGCCGAACCGGTCGCGATTCGGATCACCGCCGCCACCAGCCACGCCAGCAGAATTGGCGAGATCTGCGCGGCCACCGCCATGTTACCGATGACATTACCCACGCCGCTGGTTACCAGCATTTGCTTGAAGCCACCGCCGGCACCAATGATCAGGATGATCGCGGCGGTCGGCGCGAGGCTCGCGTCCAGCCATTTGAGCATCTGGTTGGAGCCAATGCCTTGCTTGTAGCCGAAGGTGTACAGCGACAGCAGCAATGCCAGCAGGAGGGCCGAGATCGGGTGACCGATCAGGTCCATGAAGGTGCGGAAGAAGTTACCTTCCGGCAGCACCACATCGGCAAAGGTCTTGAGCAACATCAGGAACACCGGCGACAGCACGGTGATCAGGGTGATGGAGAAGCTCGGGAGATCGGCAGAATCGTTCTCGCGCGCCAGTTGATCCACCAGTTCCTGGTTGGGATGACCGGGAATGTATTTAGCGATGAAGGTGCCGTAGATCGGGCCGGCGATGATGGCCGTCGGCAGCGCAACGATCAGACCGTAGAGGATAGTCTTGCCGATGTCGGCACCGAACACGCCGATGGCCAGCAACGGACCCGGGTGCGGCGGAACCAGGCCGTGCACCGCAGACAGGCCGGCCAGCAGCGGGATACCGATCTTGATGATCGACACGCCGGTACGCCGGGCAACGATGAACACCAGCGGGATCAGCAGCACGAAGCCGATTTCGAAGAACAGCGGAATGCCCACCAGGAACGCGGCGAACATCATTGCCCACTGCACCTTGTCCTTGCCGAACGCGCGAATCAGGGTCTGGGCAATCTGATCCGCCCCGCCCGACTCGGCCATCATTTTGCCGAGCATCGTGCCCAGCGCGAGGATGATCCCGACGAAACCGAGCACCCCACCGAAGCCGTCCTGGAACGCCTTGATGATGGTGCCGATCGGCATGCCGGAGGTCAGCCCGAGAAAGGCTGCGGCAATGATCAGGGCAATGAACGGGTGGAACTTGAACTTGGTGATCAGGACGATAAGCCCGATCACCGTGACCACTGCATCGAGCAGCAGGAACGTCTCGTGGGACATGCCAAACATTAGGGGTGTCTCCTGGTTGTTGTTGTTATTAAAACGGGTAATTCGAAAGCCATAAGGACAGCGCTATCTCTTCGAGCAAAATCAACCGGCGCGTTTCAAGCCGTGTTCCAGCCACCAGGCATGCGCCTGTTTCGCCAATTGGTCGACGCTGTGGTTCGAGGCATCGAGGGCCAGGGTCAGCGGCTCGCCAACGGGGGATTCAAGGGTGGCGAACTGGCTGTCGATCAGCGTCGACGGCATGAAATGGCCCGGCCGATGGGAGACACGATCGGCCGCCACTTCAGGCGTGAGTTCAAGGAACACGAAGCCCAGGCCCGGCAAGGCGCTGCGCAGACGTTCACGGTAAATGTGTTTGAGGGCCGAGCAGGTCAGCACCGGGCGTGCGCCCGTGGCGTCGACGCGGCGCAGTTCGTCGCACAGGCTGTTGAGCCAGCCGGCACGGTCGTCGTCGTTCAGGGGAATGCCTGCGCTCATCTTTTCGATATTGGCGGCAGGGTGAAAAGTGTCGCCTTCAATGGCAGTGGCGCCGCTAAGCTCGCACAGGGCTTCGCTGACGCAGGTCTTGCCGCAACCGGCAACGCCCATGATGACCAGGGCGGTGATGGGATGATTCATGTAACACCTCAGCGCGCAGACAGCGCTACCTTTGAAAGCTATGACACTCGTTCAAAAGCAGAAGTTGCCGACGCCTTCTTGTCATTTTTGTGGGTTGCAGCGTGTTCGTTCCCGACGCCGAAAAGCGAGGTTCAGGCAAAACTCGCTTACGCATTTGCAGCTGCCTCGGGACAGCGCTACCTTAGTGCCTTGAATTTTGTTTGGCAAGCTGCCCGATGACCTCCCCTAAAAACGATAAAAATACTCGAACCACTGGCCGTCCTACCCTCAATGAAGTGGCTCGACTGGCCGGCGTCAGCCCGATTACCGCCTCCCGCGCCTTGCGTGGCGTGAGCACGGTGGCCACCGAACTGGTGGAAAAAGTCCAGAAAGCGGCGCTTGAGCTCAACTACGTGGTCAACCCCGCCGCCCGCGCGTTAGCCTCGGCCCAGAGCCATTCCGTCGTGGTGTTGGTGCCGTCGCTGTCGAACTTGCTGTTCATCGACACGCTGGAAGCCATTCATCAGGTTTTACGACCGAAGGGCTTCGAAGTGCTGATCGGCAACTTCCATTATTCGCGTGATGAAGAAGAAAACCTGCTGCGCAATTACATGGCGTATCAGCCTCGCGGCTTGCTGTTGACCGGGTTTGATCGCACCGAAAGTTCGCGGCGGATGATCGAGGCGAGCAACATTCCCTGCGTGTACATGATGGAACTGGACAGTGCGGCAGGCCTCAATTGCGTCGGTTTCTCGCAGCTCGCCGCCGGCGAAACGGCGGCCGAGCATTTGCTGTCACGCGGTCGCAAGCGCCTGGCCTACATCGGCGCGCAACTGGACCAGCGCACGTTGCTGCGCGGCGAAGGGTTCCGCAAAGCCCTGCAAAAGGCCGGTCGCTATGACCCGGACCTGGAAGTGCTGACCCCGCGCGCCTCCTCCGTCGGCCTGGGTGGCGAGTTGTTCCTCCAACTGATCGCCAGTCACCCCGATGTCGATGCAATCTTCTTCGGCAACGACGACCTGGCGCAGGGCGCTTTGCTGGAGGCGATGCGCTGCGGGATCAAAATCCCCGAACAAGTGGCGATCCTCGGCTTCAACGACCTGCCCGCCTCGGCCCACATGGTCCCGCGCCTGAGCAGCATCAGCACCCCACGCGAGGCCATCGGTCGACGCGCCGCAGAGCAGATGCTGACCTTGATGGCGGGCAACACGGTGGCGAAACCGGTGCAGGACATGGGGTTTGAGTTGAAGGTGCGCGAGAGCACGTAGTTCAGGGCTGATCGTTGCCACGCTCGAAGGACTGAACGGGAACGATCAGTTACACCTTTTATCCTTTACCCCATACGCGCCGCGTGCAAAATCCGCCCTCTCCATTCCCGGCGGACTCGTACATGCGCAAGACAATCATCATGGCCTTCCTGCTAGCCGTCTCGTGGGGACAGACGCTTCAGATACAGGCTTCTGAGCCAGACGATTGGACTCATTTCCTGAACGACCCGCGTTTCATGCCGGCGATCAAAACCTGCCTCGCCGCCCACCCCAAGGGGCTGGGCCCCGCTGTCGTGATGAACGTCTGGCATGCAAATGTCGAGGGCGTTGGCGTCACGACCACCGACCTGACCGGGCGCAGGAATGTGTGTTATGCCGCTAAGGACACAGGCGTGCTAGAGCACTCAAAGACCAGGTTCGATCCCGACGGCCCGCTGTTTGTTTCGGTGGACCAGGCCAAGGTTGCGCCCAGAGGCGAGTGCATCGAGCCGACGCCGGTATTTATCGATCAACAGCTTCAAGGCTGGATCCTCAGGCAACCGCTCCTCAATCAGCACCTCCCCAGTGCATGCTCGACGCCAATCTGGACCGATCTGATACCGCATGACTTAAGGTCGCCAGCGCTTGCGCAGCCAAACCGTTAAACGGCGCATCGCCGACGCGGCGGGTTTTCAACTAATCTTGATGAGTGCTTCCCATCCCGCTGATTGCGGGGCGGATGAACACCAGCCCGGTGCGAGCCTCTCTGCTGGATTTGGCAACCCGACCCGATTGAGTCGCGCATTGGCCGACACGCTGTTAGATTCCTGAAGCGTCGAATCGCTAAAGGAGTAGCTCCATGGAACACACACTGAAAATCCTGGGTAAAGCATCGTCCATCAACGTCAGAAAAGTCCTGTGGACGTGCGACGAGCTGAACATTTCCTACGAACGCGAGGACTGGGGCAGCGGGTTCGCATCGACCCACAGCCCGGAATTCACCCGACTCAACCCCAACGCGCAGGTGCCGGTGATCATTGATGAGGCCGGCGTGCTGTGGGAGTCCAATACCATCTGCCGCTATCTGGCCGGCAAACACCCGCATCACGATCTGCTGCCGCACGAACCGGCGGCGCGAGCGCGGGTCGAGCAGTGGATGGATTGGCAAGCCACCGACCTCAACACCTCCTGGAGCTACGCGTTTACGGCCCTGGTGCGCAAGGATCCAGAGTTCCAGGACGCGCATCGCATTGCCAACGGCCTGCGCGACTGGAATCAGAAGATGAGCATCCTCGAGCATCAACTCGCGGCCACCAAAGCCTATGTCGCCGGACCACGGTTCACTCTGGCCGACATTGTCATCGGGCTGTCGGTCAACCGCTGGTTGATGACCCCGATGGACCGCCCCGACTTCCCTGCCATCGATGAGTATTTCCAAAAACTGGCTCAACGCCCCGGCTTCCTCAAGCATGGCTGCAACGGCCTGCCTTGAAGTCATGCCTGCTTCGCGGCGGTCGACGGCTGCCGCACGGCGGCAAAGGTTAACCGCAAAATCCGCGATACCCGCCCACCATTTAAAACTTAACTTATTGATATATTTAGTATTTTTAATATAGGCATACTATTTGCTGAAAGCACTGCACCGCAAATACCTACAAGGTCTACTCATCATGTTGGTCAGTGCTAATAAACAATCGTTAATGACCCCCATCCCCAAGAAGCCTGGCGAAGATCCGACCGCCGAAGCCGCTGCCGGACTTCAGAGTGCGATGCTGCAAACGTTGCAAGGCAACGTTCAGGCGCAAACCGCACAAGTGCAAAAGTCCGCCACTCAAAACGCCACGCAGCAAGTCAGTGAGGCGAGCAAAATCAGCGACAACGTTGATGAAGCGTTCGCGAAAACACGCGTGGGACTGCAATTGACTTACGCCCCGCTTCCGACTGATGCGCAAGGCAAGTTCAGTGGTGGCACGGCCACGGACGCCTTCAAGGAATACATGAGCAAAACCCCGGAAGAGCGCATGCAGGAAGCCATTCTGGAAGAGATGGGCCTGACCAAAGAAGAAGTGGAACAAATGCCGCCGGAACAACAACAACAGGCGGTCGCTAAAGAAATGGCCGATCGCATGCAGGACAAGATAAAACTGGCGCAGGCCGAGAACGAAAACGGTGGTAGCGAGAAAGGCAGCCCTCAAGTGGTCGACAAGTTCCTCGCCTCGCTGTAACAACGCTGATGCTTTTGTAGGAGCCGGCTTGCTGGCGATGGCGATCTTGCGGACGCTATCGCCAGCAAGCCGGCTCCTACAGGTCTGTGATTCAATTCAACTGCAGCGTTGAGTTGAACTGGCTGATCGCATCCACGACATGCCGCGACCCCTGCTGAATCTCCAGAATCACCTCCCCCGCCTCGTTCGCCAATTCCACCCCAAGACCGGTCCGGCTCAGACTCGACTGCATGCTCGATACCGCGTTCAATGACAAATCATGGTTCTTGCGCACCACGTCGACGATCTCCAGCGTCGCCTGGCTGGTGCGTGCGGCGAGGCTGCGGACCTCATCGGCGACCACCGCAAACCCTCGCCCGTGCTCCCCGGCCCGGGCCGCTTCAATCGCCGCGTTAAGCGCCAGCAGGTTGGTCTGATCGGCAATGCCGCGAATGGTCTGGACGATGGTGCCGATAATGTCCGACTGCTTGCTGACCGCGTCGATGCTCAACGCTGCCTCGTTCAAGTCTTTGGAAATGTCCTGGATGATCTGCACCGTTTGCTGCACCACCTGCGACCCCTTCTGCGCGCAGGCGTCGTTCTGGACCGAGGTGCTGTGGGCCGATTCGGCAGCGGTTTGCAGGGTGGTCACCTGATTCGTGATGTCGCTGGCGAACTTGACCACTTTGTACAGCCGGCCCTTGGTATCGAACAACGGGTTGTAGGACGCTTCAAGGAAAATCGTATGGCCGTGTTTATCCTTTCGTTCAAAACGGTGCGAGTGATATTCGCCGCGATTCAGTGAAGCCCAGAACCCTTTGTAGGTCTGGGATTCAGCCTCGGCTCGGTGGCAAAACAGGCTGTGATGCTGACCGACGACTTCATTGAGCGAGTAATGGGTGGTCTTCAGGAAGTTGTCATTGGCCGTGATCACATTTCCTTCGGGGGTGAATTCGATCACCGCCATGGAACGACCGATCGCCGCGAGCATGCTTTCGTTTTCGTGCTCTTTGTTAATCCTGGCAGTGATGTCCGTGGCCACTTTGATCACGCTTTTTACCTGGCGATCAGGGCCGAAAACCGGCATATAGCTGGCTTCGAGCCAGATCTCCTTGCCCCTCTTGTTCAAGCGCAAGAAAGTGCCGCTGACCGGTTCGCCACGGGCCAGGTCACGCCACAATCTGGCGTAGTCTTCGCTGCGGTAATACGCTTCTTCGCAAAAGATCCGGTGATGTTTGCCGCGCACTTCCTCGACGCTGTAACCCATAGCGGCGCAAAAGTTTTCGTTGGCATCGAGGACAATGCCTTCAGGGGTGAACTCAATCATCGCCATCGAACGGCTGACGGCGGCCAGCTTCGCATTGGCCTCGCTCAGTGCACAGCTGTAGCGCTCGATTTCCAGCAGGTCAGCCTTGTGATGTAGGTTAAACATGGTCGTATCACCCTAAGTGCGGTCGTTTGATTGATGAAAGTTCTTCGGTCTTTCAACGTATCCACCACAACGTTCCATGGCACAGGCGCACACATTCCTCCACAGGAGGAATGGTCAGGTGATCGATGATGTTGAATCGGAGAGTCCATGTGGCAACGCTCTTATCAAGACATCCGTCTCTTGATAGCCCGGGACCGGGCCAGCCCTGATGTTTTCAAAGTAATTCCCTTTAATGAAAAGCTCCCTGTTGCTCGCATCGGTGCCTTGGACTGCGCACTCTTGAAGCGTGCATGACGGCCTTCATATTGCGACCGACATGGTTGTCAGGAGTGAGCATAGTCAGCCGCAATCGGCTTGCAAGGCCACTAGTCGGCCATCATCGAGGACAAAATCGGTTCAGCTGAAACCGATTCAGTTTTCAGCCAGCATGCTCAACAACGCCTGCACCGCTGCCGAGGGTGGCTTGTTCGCCGCGACCACCAAGGCGAATTCGCGATCGATTCGCGGTATCAGCGGCACCACACGCAGCCCCTGGAGCTGGCTCGGCAGGGTCATTTCCGGCACCAGAGTCACACCGATGTTTTCCCGCATCAGGGTGAACGCACTACTCCATTCACGGACCTCGACACGGACGTCATGCAACTGCAAACCGGCGTCGATGGCCAGACTGCGGGCATTGGTTGAACAGCCGCCGGTGGCCAGCACAAAGGGTTGCTCCGCCAACTCGGCGAGGGAGACACCCTCTTCGACCGAACGCCGCGCCAAAGGATGGCCACCCGGCAGAACCGCCACCCAGGCATCGCGCCCCAATCGGCCGGCATTGCGCTCCGGCGCCGGGTTCAACACCACACCGACATCCACCAGACCGCCGCCGAGCAGCGTTTCCACTTCATCGTCGCTGACTTCCAGGGCAACCACCTGTATGCCGGGATAAAGCCGATTGAACTGGCGCAGCAGCGGCGGCAGAAAGGTCGCCAGTACCATGGGGAAACTCGCCAGGCGAATCGTCCCGCGCTGGATGCCTTTGGCGGCATCGACGGTACTGCGGATGTTTTCCAGGGCACCGAGCATGGCGCGCGCCTGCTCGATGACCGGCAGACCAATGGCGGTCGGCAGGGTCTGGCGGTTTTCCCGGCTGAACAGTTGAACGCCGAGGGTTTCTTCGATCAGCGCCAGCGCCTGGCTGGCACCGGACTGGGTCATGCCGACCCGCTCGGCCGCGCGGGTGATGTTGCCTGTGTCCGCCACCGCCACCACCATTCGCCAGTGCATCAGATTCATCATGGCAGTAGCTTTCCTTATGGCCGTGTTCTGAAAGATTAATTTTACCGAGGGCGCCGCGCACTATGACACTGGCGAAAACCCCGAACCAGAGGCCTGCCGATGAAGTTGTATTACGCCCCTCACGCTTGCTCGCTCGCACCGCACATTGTGCTGCGCGAACTGGACCTGCCCTTCGCGTTGATTCGCGTCGATAACCGCACCAAACGGACCGCCAGCGGTGCCGACTTCCTCGCCATCAACCCGAAGGGTTACGTCGCGGCGCTGCAACTGGACAACGGTGAAGTGCTGACCGAAGGCCCGGCGATCCTGCAGTACCTGGCGGATCTGCGACCCGAGGCGAACCTGGCGCCAGCCCAGAGGACGTTCGAGCGGGTGCGGTTGCAGGAGTGGTTGAACTTTGTGTCGACGGAGATTCATGGCGGACTGGGGTGGTTGTTCAACGCGCAGTTCCCGGAGGAAGTGAAGGCGCTGATCAAGGAGAAGCTGTTCAAGCGGTTTGCGGTGTTGTGCCAGACGCTGGAGCGGCAGGATTATTTGCTGGCGGGTGGGTTCAGCATTGCCGATGCGTATTTGTTTACGGTGTTGCGGTGGGCTCCGTTGTTTTCGATTGATTTGAATGAGTGGCCGGCGTTGGTGCAGTTTCAGGCGCGGGTTGATGAGCGGCCGGCGGTGAAGGCGGCATTGGCCGCGGAGTTGGTGTAAGGCTTTAGACCCATCGCGAGCAAGCCCGCCCCCACATTTGATCGCTTTCTTTCAGGGAGAACTCGGTTAAATGTGGGAGCGGGCTTGCTCGCGAACGCGGTGGAACAGGCGCTTAAGAAATTACAGACTCGCACTCACCTTGGTAGCCACCTCCCCCGGCACCCACCCTTTCCAGATCTGCGGCTGATCGCGCAAAAATGCTTCCGCCACCTGACGCGGTTGTTGGCGCTTTTCGCTCATCTGCGCCAGCGTCCGGTTCAGCAGATCGATCGGGAAATCGACTTTCTCGAAGAACGCCACCAAATCCGGATACTGCGTCTTGAACGGTGCGGACACGCCAATGGCCAGGCTCGCCGGCATCGAGCGCGTGCCTTTGGGGTTCGGGTTGTTGGCATCGGCCAGGGTCTTCCAGGCTTCGGCGTCGAAGGGCGGTTCTTCGAGCTTCACCAGTTTGAAGCGCCCCAACAGCGGCGTTGGCGACCAGTAGTAGAACAACACCGGTTTGCCGCGGCGGATCGACGATGCGACCTCGGCATCCAGCGCCGCGCCGGAACCGGTGCGGAAGTTGACGAAGCTGGCGGTCAGGTCGTAAGCCTTGAGTTTCTGACTGTTGACGATTTCCGAGGTCCACCCGGTCGGGCTGTTGAGGAAGCGTCCGCGGCTCGGGTCCTCGGGGTCTCGGAACACGTCCTTGTAGCGCGCCAGGTCGGCGACGGATTTCAGCTCTGGCGCCAGCGGTTTGATCCCGCGCTCCGGGTCACCCTTGATCACGTACTCCGGCACCCACCAGCCTTCGGTGGCGCCTTTGACGGTGTCGCCCAGACCAAACACTTTACCTTCCGATGCCGCCTTGACCCATGCCGGACTGCGCCCGGCCCACTCTTCGCCGATCACCTGGATATCGTTCCTGGCCAATGCCGCTTCGAGGCTGACGGTGCTGCCCGGCAACGTGTCAGTCGGGTAGCCGTAACCTTTTTCGACGATCAGCCGCAGGATCTCGGTGATCAGGCTGCCGCTCTCCCAAGTGATGTCGCCGAAGTGGATCGGCGCGGTTTTTTCAGCGGCGGGAACGTGGCTGGCCACAAGGCTAAGGGCCAGCAGCGAACTGCCGAGCAGGGTTTTGATCGATTTCATGCGGACCTCTGGTGCAAGGGTTCATTGGCGCTGTGCTGGGCGCACAGCGTTTGGGAGCGGGTCATGTAGACGCTGACCGAACGCTGGGAAATGCCCAGTTCGGCGGCGATTTGCGGGTACGTCAGGCCATCGATTCGTGACAACAGGAACGTCGCCCGGACCTTGCCCGGCAAGCGCTGAAGCGTTCGGTCGAGGCCGTGCAACGTCTGGGTCAGTTGCAGCAATTCCTCGGGCGAACTCGCTTGCGGCTGATCGAAGTGTTGCAGTTGATCGAGGTGCTGACGTTCCAGATCACGGCGACGCCAGAGTTGGTAAATCAGCCGATGGGCAATGGTGGTGAGCAGCGCGCGCGGCTCGCGAATCGGGGTCAGCCCAGGGGATTCGAGCAGTTGCGCGAAGGTTTCGGCGGCGATGTCTTCGACACTGGAGCTGGCCCCCAGACGCCGTCGCAACCGAGCGCACAGCCAGGGGTAATGGGCGCGGAACAATCCGCCCACGTCGGTGCGATGGGATAAGTCGGTGCCGGACATAGAGGCTCCAAAGGTTGGGGGTCGCTGAATGTCCGGTGGTCCGGTGACGCGAATCCTAGCAAGGAGCCTTATTCATTAATAATATTTAAAAGGCATTTTTATATGCGTTTTTGGAATTTATGTGGCGTTCGATAGATCGCCTTCGCGGGCAAGCCACGCTCCCACAGGTTCTGTGTCGTTCATCGATCCAGAGATCGACACAGAACCTGTGGGAACGTGGCTTGCCCGCGAAAAATCTTCAGTCAACGCAGGCGCCCGAACCCCAACGCCTCGGCTGCTTGTTGATAGTCGAGAACGATTTGATAGTCGCCCTCACTCGCCGGCAAAACCTCCTGCAAGCCAAGAATTCCAGCCACATCAGGCAGCTCCCGCAACGCCTCGTTCATCACCTGCCGCAGCGCCTCTGCCTGTTCATCAGTCAGCGTCGCAGCGGTGATGTAAGGCAAGGTCGGGCTGAGCGCACTGCGCGCCACCACCCGCAATCCCGCCACTTCCTCTTCGGCGTGGCGCGCGAGGTAGGCGAAGGTCACGCTATCGATGGCCGCCAGATCGGCCTGGTTTTCACGCAGCCAGCGCAGGCTCTCGCGATGGCTGCCGCTGATACCGACACGGGCGAAGAACTGTCCGTCGCGATGCAGCGATGCCAGTCGTTGACGCAGCAGGTTCATACCACTGTTGGAGTCTTCGCCGTTGATCACGCCTCGGCTGCCAAAAAAAGCGGGCAAGGTCCGGCGTGAATCATCGGCACGACTCAGCAACAGGCTGCAATGGTTGCCGCCGGTGCTGTCCGGCAGTTCGTAGCGAGGCCGGCCGATGATCCGCACCTGGCCGCGCAATGCGGTCATCAGCGGATAGCCGCAGGTTTGGGTCAGCAGTAAATGCGGGGACAGCCACAGGTCCCTTAACGACAGCGCTTCGGCGTTGCGGCGCGCAATGCCCAGACGTTCGAGGATTCGCGTCAGCCAGCGTTCGTTGGCCTGGCGGATCGGCTCTGGGGCGACGTACATGAGTAGCTCAGCGATGTCTTGAGTCATCAAATTATTCCCATACAACAAAAATCAACCGTAGGAGCCGGCTTGCTGGCGATTGCGTTCTTTCTGCCAACATTGATGTCGACTGACACACCCTCATCGCCAGCAAGCCGGCTCCTACAAGGGGAATGAGTTCGTAATCAGTGGAAGGGGTGTTTCGGGCTGTCGATCGCCTTTATCCCATTCTCACGCCACAACTGGCCATAACCCTGCACCAGAAACCCGCCGCTGCGTGCCACCCATTGCTCGCGGCGCGCGTGATAGGCACGGGGCAAGTCGTACCAGGGCAGGCCTGGCAGGTCGTGATGCACCAGATGAAAGTTCAGGTTCAGGAACAACCAGCGCCATGGCCAGCCGGCTTCGTTGAGCACGGTGCGTTGCTCCGGTTGCGCATGGGGTCGGTGTTCGTAGTAAGAGCGGATCATCGCAATCGACAGCGCCGGCACACTGATCAGCAACAGGTAATGCCACACCGGCAGCACGCTGTAGCGGGCGATGAACAGCAACATCAACAGGGTCAGTGTGCCGTGGGTCAGCCACATCAACCAGGCCTGCCGTTCGCCCGCTTTCAGACGTTGCAGCTCTTCCCGCGCCAGCGCCAGCAAGGCCAGCGGTGCACCGAGGATGAAGCGCCCGAGCACGGTTTTGTTCAGCCAGTGCAGGCTCTGTTCGAACACTGAGCTGCCCTGCCACCGCTCGGCGCTCAGGTAGCGGCTTTCCGGATCGAGACCCGGCAGGGTCAAGTCGTCGTCGCGGTGATGCAGCAAGTGGCTGTCGCGATAGAGGGTGTAGGGATACCAAACGGCGAACGGTGCGTAGCCGAGGACTTTATTCAGCGGGGTCCAGCGGGTGGGATGACCGTGCAGTAATTCGTGCTGCACCGACAACCAGAGCACCACCAATGGCATCAGCAACAGCGTGCTCCACCACACACCCAGCTGAGCACTGCCGAGCACGATGCTGAACCAACCGCCGTACACGCCGATCAGCAGCAACCAGGTCGGCCACTCGGTGCGAGCGGTCAGGCGTTGACGCAGGGTTTCGATTTCTGCTCGGTGGGCACTGTCGAAGTAATGGGGCATGGCGTTGCTCAGATCGGGGACCAGTCCCCCTCTGTGCAATGGCGCAGGGAAATCTTGCAGATTATTTTTTCGCTGTCTGTAGGAGCCGGCTTGCTGGCGATTCAGGCAACGCGGTGCCTGACACACCGAGTGGTCTGAATCGCCAGCAAGCCGGCTCCTACAGGGGGGGCGTGCGTTTCTGGCTTACCGCTTAATGACCGAACACATCCACCTTCTTGGCTTTCTTGTCCGCGCGCTTTTCATCGGCGGTTTTCGCCGGTTTCTTTTTTGCCGCTTTTTTTGAATCCATGCCTTTGGCCATGATACGTACTCCACTCATACGGGATGTGAGATCAGGTATACACCTATCGCCGGGCGCGCGTTCTTTTATAATCGCCCGCTTTGCGCCCCGACAGATCACCTCCATGCCCGACACCCAGTACACCTTGCTCGCCGAGCCGCTTTGGCCGCTGATGAACAAGTTTTATCGTGCCCATCAATCGTCGATGAAAGCGGTACGCGACGCTCAATTGTGGGTCGCCAGGCGCGACGAGATCATTGGTGCGCTGTGTTTGCGCCCGGTCTCGGGCGGACATTGGCTGACCGGCTTGTTCGTCGATCCGGCGTGCCGCGAACAAGGGATTGCGGCGACATTGATCGCCGAAGCGGTGAAAGGTCTCGAACAACCGGTGTGGCTGTTCTGCCATCCGGATTTGCGCGAATTTTATGAACGACGCGGTTTTACCTTCGATCCGGCCATGCCCTACGCCATGGTCGAACGCTTGAGCCGCTATGCGCGCAGCAAGCCGATGATTGCGATGGGGCTGGAGCCGGTCGGGTAGGCGTATGGAGATCTAATGTGGGAGCGGCTTGCTCGCGATGGCGGTGTGTCAGTCGACATCAATGTTGGCTGACACTCCGCCATCGCGAGCAAGCCCGCTCCCACAGGGTTTTGCGGTGAAATCAGTCGTCGGCGTTGGGATCGAGATCCGGGAACATCACTTCAGTGAACCCGAACTTGCTGAAGTCGGTAATCCGCGAAGGATATAACCGGCCGATCAAATGATCGCATTCGTGCTGCACCACACGGGCATGAAAACCCTCGGCGATGCGCACGATCGGCTCGCCCTTCGGGTCGAAACCTTCGTAACGAATCTGCTGATAGCGCTCCACCGCGCCACGCAGGCCGGGCACCGACAGGCAACCTTCGAACCCCTCCTCCATGACCGGGCTCAGCGGCGTGATCAGCGGGTTGATCAGAATGGTCTGCGGCACCGCTTCGGCATCCGGGTAGCGCTCGCTGTGCTCGAAGCCGAAGATCACCAGTTGCAGGTCGACACCAATCTGCGGCGCCGCCAGGCCAACGCCACCGACGCTTTCCATGGTCTGGAACATGTCGTCGATCAGTTGCCACAACTCCGGGCTGTCGAACATTTCGGCCGGGACCGGTGGCGCGACACGCAGCAGGCGCTCGTCGCCCATTTTCAGGATTTCACGGATCATTTGATGACTTCGTCAGTGTTCGGCTTGATCGAGTGATCCCGACCCAGTCCCGAAACGTGGTGTTTGTGTGCATGGGCGAGCTCGCCGGGGACCTTTTCACCAGGGTCCTTGCCTTCGCTCGACATGTGTTCGATCACCGCATTCATCTCCGCACCGAGCAACAGCACCGCCGCGGAAATATAGAAGTACAGCAACAGCACGATGATCGCGCCGATACTGCCATACATGGCGTTGTAGTCGGCGAACGTCTTGACGTAGAACGCGAACCCCAGGGAAGCGACGATCCACACCGCCACCGCCAGCACCGAGCCGGGGGTGATGAAGCGAAACTCTTGCTTGACGTCGGGCATGACGTAATAGATCAACGCCACCGCAATCATCATCAGGACAACGATGACCGGCCAGCGGGCGATCGTCCAGACCGTGACGATGAAGTCTTCCAGCCCGACCTGCGCAGCAATCCAGCCCATCACCTGCGGCCCGAGCACCATCAACGCGGCGGCGACCAGCAACATGCCGGCAATGCCGATGGTGTAGATAATCGACAGCGGAAAACGTTTCCACGCAGGACGGCCCTCCACCACATCGTAAGCGGCGTTCATCGCGCTCATCATCAGGCGCACGCCGGCCGAAGCCGTATACAGCGCAATGACGATACCGACCGACAGCAGGCCACCCTTGGATTGCTGAAGCTGGTCAATCACCGGGTTCACCTGCTCGAGCGCCTGGGGCGGCAGGACCAGTTCCGATTGCAGGCGCAGCCAGGAGAAGAAGTCCGGCAGGTGCAGGAAACCGATCAGGGCGATCAGGAACAGGATGAAGGGAAACAGCGAAAACAGCATTTGATAGGCCAACGCCGAGGCATAGGTCGACATCTCGTCGTCGACGAATTCGGTCACCGTGCGCACCATGACACGGTGCAGGCGCAGGCCTTTCATGTGTGGGAAAAACATTAGCGTCTCCTTTCGCCGCAAATTGGGTAGAAGTCGTGGCGACTCAGGGGCCGTTTTCTACATCAAAGTAGCCTACTTGGCGACTTTGAAACAATTTCAGTGTGCAAGTTCAGGCTGACACAAAAACGGCCATCCGTGGATGGCCGCTTCTGATATTTATCCAAGGCCGAATCAAGCCTTGTCGATACCCTTTTTGATCGCGTCCTTGGCTTTGCCCACTGCTTGCTGAGCTTCGCCTTTCCTTTCCTGCACGACGCCTTCGGCGCGCATTTTGTCGTTACCGGTGGCCTTGCCGACGCCCTGCTTGACGTTGCCGGCGGCTTCGTTGGCCATGCCTTTTACTTTATCGCCAGTGCTGCTCATGGTGTTTCTCCTGTGAACAATTGAACGAGAAAAGTCGTTACACAAGGATTGACCGAGGGCGTTTGCGCGGAGTTTCATTTATTTTCCCGGCGACATTTCATCGTTCCGTGCAGGTTGGGCTTTATGTTTGCCGACCAACCCCCGAGAATGCGCAACGTATTCAGGCCGTGGCGCTGAAGATCCAATCCCGTAGGAATGTTATGAAACTCGATAAAAAGCAGGCCATTGCCCGCAGAAACCAGGAACTCGGCGGTGCTGTGCTTGGCGTCAACAATTGCCATTTCACCGAATTGAACCGTAACCGCAACATCTGGTGGTTCGATATCCCGGTGGCACGCCTGGCCGTTGGTCAGTACGAATGGATTCACCTGCTGATGCACACGCCGGACACCGATGAACTGCTGCACCTGAAGGTGCCGACGGTGTTCCTGCGCGAGAAGCTCGAAGGGCTGGTCGTGCGTAACCAGGGCAAGCGTAAGGCTGCGTTGAGCCTGGAATTGAGTGCGGACAAGGATTCGTACTTGCAGGACATGCGCCCGGCGGGGACCAACGTCAATTTCGCGCCGTTCCGCTTGTAAAACAAAAGCAAAAGCTTCGCGAGCAAGCCCGCTCCCACATTCGATCGCATTCCTACTGAATGAACTCGGTCACATGTGGGAGCGGGCTTGCTCGCGAAAGCGGTCTGACAGACGCAGAATTTTTTACTGTCAGGTAACAAAAAGCCCCGCATCTGCGGGGCTTTTTATTTACGCGCCTACTTTCTTCGCGTTGATCTTCTTCAGCTCTTCATCACGCAATTCCCGACGCAGGATCTTGCCCACGTTGGTGGTCGGCAGCGCATCGCGGAACTCCACGGCTTTCGGCACCTTGTAGCCGGTGACGTTGGCGCGCATGTGCTCCATCACCTGTTCCTTGGTCAGCGTCACGCCCGGTTTGGCGACGATGAAAATCTTGATCGCCTCGCCCGACTTCTCGTCCGGCACGCCGATGGCCGCGCATTGCAGCACGCCCGGCAGGGTCGCGAGCACGTCTTCCAGCTCGTTCGGGTACACGTTGAAACCGGACACCAGAATCATGTCTTTCTTGCGATCGACGATGCGCATGTAGCCATCCGGCTGGATCAGCGCGATGTCACCGGTCTTCAACCAGCCTTCGCTGTCGAGGATTTCATCGGTGGCATCCTGGCGCTGCCAGTAGCCTTTCATCACTTGCGGACCTTTCACGCACAACTCGCCGATTTCGCCCATCGGCTGTTCAACGCCGGCATCGTCGATGACTTTGCACAGGGTCGACGGAACCGGGATACCGATGGTACCGATCTGGATGTTCTGGATCGGGTTCACTGTCGCCACCGGGCTGGTTTCGGTCATGCCGTAACCTTCGCAGATGGCGCAGCCGGTGACCGCTTTCCAGCGTTCGGCCGCCGCCAGTTGCAGGGCCATGCCGCCGGACAGGGTGACTTTCAGCGCCGAGAAATCCAGTTTGCGGAAACCTTCGTTGTTGCACAGGGCAACGAACAGCGTGTTCAGGCCGACGAAGCCGCTGAACTTCCACTTCGACAGTTCCTTGACCATCGCCGACAGGTCACGCGGGTTGCTGATCAGGATGTTGTGGTTGCCGATCAGCATCATCGCCATGCAATGAAAGGTGAACGCATAGATGTGGTACAGCGGCAGCGGCGTGATCAGGATCTCGCAGCCTTCGTTGAGGTTGGAACCCATCAGCGCCTTGCACTGCAGCATGTTGGCGACGAGGTTGCGATGGGTCAGCATTGCGCCCTTCGCCACGCCAGTGGTGCCGCCGGTGTATTGCAGCACCGCCACGTCGCTGCTGGCCGGGTTGGCTTCCGTCACTGGCTGGCCATGGCCCTTGCTCAACACGTCGTTGAACTTGACGGCCTTTGGCAAGTGATACGCCGGGACCATCTTCTTCACGTACTTGATGACGCTGTTGATCAGCAGGCGCTTGAGCGGCGGCAACAGGTCCGCCACTTCGGTGACGATGACATGCTTGACGCCGGTTTTCGGCACGACGGTCTCGGCCAGGTGCGCCATGTTGGCCAGGCACACCAGGGCTTTGGCGCCGGAGTCGTTGAATTGGTGTTCCATTTCCCGCGCGGTGTACAGCGGGTTGGTATTGACCACGATCAGCCCGGCGCGAATGGCACCGAACACAGCGACCGGGTACTGCAAGACGTTAGGCAACTGCACGGCGATTCGATCGCCCGGCTGCAAGTCGGTATGCTGTTGTAGGTAAGCGGCAAAGGCGCCGGACAATTCGTACAGTTCACCGTAGGTAATTGTCTTGCCCAGGTTGCTGAAAGCCGGTTTGTCGGCGAAGCGTTGGCAGGACTGTTTCAGCACTGCCTGAATATTCGGATACTCGTCCGGATTGATGTCGGCAGCAATCCCGGCAGGGTACTTATCCTTCCAGAAGTCTTCGATCATGGAAGCCCACTCCTCAGCAACGCGAATTCAAATACCGCATTTTGATGCGGTTATTATTGGTGTTTGATTATGGGTGAGTCTGGCTGTTGAAGCTGGCCGAGAGGTCCCAAAGCGCGCCGAGAGTAGCAGCTTTGCCAAGGGCCGACTAGAGCCAAAAGCAGCCTCTACAGTCACGTTGGTGACTCAAGAATAACAAGCAGTCATTTTAGAGCAAAGATTCTATAAGACGCTAAAAGCCCCGAAAACCGGGGCATCAAAGCAAAAGATCCATGACCGATCAGGCGATATCCCGCAGCTCCCGCCGCAGAATCTTGCCCACCGGCGTCATCGGCAACGACTCACGCAACACGATGTGCTTGGGCACTTTGTACGCCGTGAAGTTTTCCTTGCAGTAGGCCTTCAACTCTTCAAGGCTGACCCCCGACTCACGCGCCACCACAAACAACTTCACCGCCTCGCCCGAACGCTCGTCCGGCACACCAATGACCGCGCAGTTGGCGACTTTCGGGTGAGCCATCACCACGTCTTCGATCTCGTTCGGGTACACGTTGAAACCCGAGACAATGATCATGTCTTTCTTGCGATCGACGATGCGCACGAAACCGTCCGGGTCGATCACCGCGATGTCGCCGGACTTGAACCAGCCTTCGGCATCCAGCACTTCGGCGGTGGCTTCGGGTTTCTGCCAATAGCCCTTCATGATCTGCGGGCCCTTGATGCACAGTTCGCCGCGCTCGCCCAGCGGTTGCTCGATGCCTTCGTCATTGATGACTTTCAACGTCGTGCCCGGCACCGGCAGGCCGACCGTGCCGATCCGCGATTTGTCGCCGTACGGGTTGGTGCACGCCACCGGCGAGGTTTCGGTCAGGCCATAGCCTTCGGTGATGCGGCAACCGGTCAGTTGCTCCCAGCGCTCGGCGGTGGCCTTGACCAGCGCAGTGCCACCGGAGTTGGTCAGTTTGAGGCTGGAGAAATCCAGGGTCTTGAAATCCGGATGGTCCATTAACGCGACAAACAGCGTGTTAAGGCCCAGCAGGGCCGAAAACCGCCAGTTCTTCAGTTCCTTGATGAAACCGCCAATGTCTCGCGGATTGGTGATCAGCACGTTGTGGTTGCCGGTCACCATCATGCACATGCAATTCGCGGTGAAGGCATAGATGTGATACAGCGGCAGCGGCGCGATCATCACCTCCTGACCTTCGCGCAGCAGCGGCTGGCCATCGCTGCCGAACTGCCCCAGGCACGCCCGCGCCTGCTGCATGTTTGCCACCAGGTTGCCGTGGGTCAGCATCGCGCCCTTCGCCAGGCCGGTGGTGCCGCCGGTGTATTGCAGCACGGCGATATCGTTGAGACCTACGTTCAGCGGCTTGATGCCCAGGCCCCGGCCCAGGCGCAACGCGCTCTTGAAGGAAACGGCTTGCGGCAAGGAATAGTCCGGGACCATTTTCTTGACCTTGCGCACCAGGGTGTTGACCAGCCAGCCCTTGGCGGCGGGCATCATGTCGCCCATCTTCGCTTCGATCAGGTACTGGAGGTCGGTGTCGGGCAGCACTTCCTGGACTTTCTGCCCGAACACGTTCAGGTAGACCAGCGCCCGGGCACCGGAATCCTTGAACTGATGACGCATCTCCCGCGCGGTGTACAGCGGGTTGGTGTTGACCACGATCAGCCCGGCGCGCAACGCACCGAACACGGCAATCGGGTAATGCAGGACGTTGGGCATCTGCACCGCGATGCGATCCCCCGGCACCAGGTCGGTATGGGCTTGCAGGTAACCGGCGAACGCGGCGCTGTAGCGTTCCAGTTCGGCGTAGGTCAGGGTCACGCCCATGTTGCTGAAGGCCGGGCGGTCCGCAAATTTTTTGCAGGAACGCTCGAACACCTCGATCACCGACTTGTAAGCCCCTTGATCGATGTCCAGGGGTACGCCGGCCGGGCGTTTGTCATTCCAGAAATCAGGTTGCATTGTTCTTGTCCTCTTTACCTGAACCTATCCGGGGCCACTCTCTGCGCTGTCTGAAAAACAGAAAGCAAAAAGCGGAGCTTCACGGACACTAGCAGCTATGACGAAACAGGCAAATATGCCAACGCCCGTCATTGATCCTGTGAATCTTGGTGCCGTGGCGTGGCCTGATCAGACGTCTGGCGAAGGATGCGCTATACAATGCACCGAGCCCATGCAAAGGAATCGCCATGATCCACGACACCTTCTGGTTGACCGCGAGTGACCGCAGCCGCCTCTTCGTCAACCAGTGGCTGCCTGCCGCGCCGTTGAAAGCCGTGATCCTGCTGGCCCACGGCATGGCCGAGCACAGTGGTCGCTATGCCCGCCTGGCCGAAAAATGCTGTGAACAGGGTTATGGCGTCTACGCACCAGACTTGCGCGGACATGGCAAAACTGCCGAAAACGGGACTCTCGGTCATTTCGCCGATGACGACGGCTGGTGCAAGGTGGTCGGTGACCTGGCCAGCCTCAATCAGCACATCGGCCAGCAACATCCCGGCGTGCCGATCGTGCTGCTCGGCCACAGCATGGGCAGTTACATCGCCCAGGCCTATCTGCTGCATCACAGCGCCAGCCTGTATGGCGCGATCCTCAGTGGTTCGAACTTTCAACCGGTTGCGCTTTATCGCGCCGCCCGGCAAATCGCGCGCCTCGAACGCTTGCGCCAAGGACCGAAGGGGCGCAGCGCGCTGATCGAATGGCTGTCGTTCGGCTCGTTCAACAAGAAGTTCAAACCGGCCCGCACCGCGTTCGACTGGCTCAGCCGCGACCCGGCCGAAGTCGACAAGTACGCCCGCGACCCGCTCTGCGGCTTTCGCTGCACCAATCAGTTCTGGATCGACTTGCTTGGCGGCTTGCAGCAAATCAGCAAAGCGTCCAATCTCGCTCAGATTGATCCGGGCCTGCCGTTGCTGGTGATTGGCGGCGAATGTGATCCGGTGAGTGAAGGCAAGCGTCTGAAAGATCTGGCCAATGCGCTACGTGCCGCTGGCAGCCAGAGTCTGCAACTGACGATTTACCCGCAGGCACGGCACGAACTGTTCAACGAGAGCAATCGCGATGAAGTGACGGCCGACGTGTTGAGCTGGATCGCGCAAGCCCTGAGCCACCGCCGCCCACCCCGATCCGAATAGTTTTTTTGTGGTTTTTTTATTTGTCACAGGAATTGAGACCGATGACCCAGGTTACCAACACCCCTTACGAAGCCCTTGAAGTCGGGCAGACCGCCAGCTACACCAAGACGGTCGAAGAGCGCGACATTCAACTGTTCGCCGCGATGTCCGGTGACCACAACCCGGTGCACCTGGACGCTGAATTCGCCGCCGGCACCATGTTCAAGGAACGTATCGCTCACGGCATGTTCAGCGGTGCACTGATCAGCGCAGCCGTTGCCTGTGAATTACCTGGGCCGGGCACCATTTATATCGGTCAGCAGATGAGCTTTCAGAAGCCGGTGAAAATTGGCGACACGCTGACGGTGCGCCTGGAAATCCTGGAGAAGCTGCCGAAGTTTCGTGTGCGCATTGCCACCCGTGTGTTCAATCAGCGCGATGAGTTGGTAGTGGATGGCGAGGCGGAGATTCTGGCGCCGCGTAAACAGCAGACCGTCACATTGCCGAAACTGCCGGCGATCAGCATCGGCTGATCCACCGCTCCCCTGTGGTGAGGAGGCTTGCCCCCTCGCCACAGGAACTTCTACGGCCCCTGCACCTGCACACTCGCTGTCATCCCCGAACTCAAATTGATCCCCTCGGGCACTTTGTCCAGTTTGATCCGCACCGGAATGCGCTGCGCCAGCCTCACCCAGTTGAACGTCGGCTCCACCTCCGCCAGCAACTGCCCATCCGGCGTGGTGTTGCGATCGGTGATCCCGCGGCTGACGCTTTCCACCTGCCCTTGCAGCGCCTCGCCCGCACTCATCAACCAGACCTTCACCGGGTCGCCGACGCGAATCCGCGGCAGTTTGGTTTCTTCGAAATACGCCTGCACATAAAACGTTGAATCATCGATCAACGCCATCACCGGTTGTCCGGCATTCACGTAATTGCCTTGGGCCAGACGCAGGTTAGTGATGTGTCCGCTACGTGGCGCGTGGACCTGACTGCGGGCGAGGTTGAGTTCGGCGACCTTGGCTTCGGCCTGGGCTTCACGCAGTTCGCCACGAGCGATGCCGGCGTTGATTTGCGCATTCTCGCGCAGCTCGGCACTGATCGCTTGCGGCCCGAGGCTGGCACGACGGCTGGCTTCGCGCTCGCGCAGGTTGAGTTGCTGCTGACGGGTCTGCACCACCGCTTGCGCCTTCTCCAGCGCGGCTTCGAACCGGTCGCGGTCGATGCTCAGCAACAGGTCGCCGGCCTTGACCTCCTGGTTATCGAAAGCCTTGAGTTCACGCACCCAGCCCGACACATCCGGGGCGATCACCACCACGTCGGCGCGAATCCTCGCGTCCCGGGTCCACGGCGTGAGCATGTAGTACTGCCACAAATGGAAACCGGCAAAAATCGCCACCGCCACCAGGCACAGGGTAACCGCGACACGTACGGAGGTACGCATGTTCAACTCCTTATAAAGGTCCGAGGACGACGGTGATCAGGGTCAATACACAGACGTACAAAGCGCAATCGAATAACGCTTCGTGCCAGATCCAGCGACCGACCGGAGTCAGGCGCAACAACAGACGCAAGCCTGCGGTGACGAGCAGCGCCAGCAGCACATAAATCAGAAACGGACTGAGCAGCACGCCGCCCACCGACCATTCACGCAAGCCCATGGCTTTGCTCCTGTTGACGACACCAGGCGCGCCAGCTGTTCTGCAATTGCAGCACAGCGCCCTGGGCCAGTTTCACGGCATCGCTGGGCGGCAACGCGAACAAGGTTTTCAAGAATTCTTGGCTGGGTTGTTCCAAGGCATCGGCACAACGACCGCTCGGGCCTTGCTCGAGGGCTTTTTCCAGTGCCTCGAGATAGCGCCGCTGCGGCGCACTGACCGGCACCTGAGCCACCGCCAGGCTCAAGCGCAAATGCAGCAGTTCATCGCCGATGTCCAGACCGAGCAAGCCGTCATCCCAACGACTGCGCGCAGGCTCCGGTAGCTCCGGATAGTGCCGCGCCAGTTGCAGCAAACGGTCGGCCATGCGCCCGCCGAACCAGCTTTCGGCACCGCGCAGATTGCGTCGGGTCAGGCGCACCAGATCGTCGAGAGTCGCCGCGAGCAAACGTCGCCCGTGCCAGGCCGGGTTGCGCAGGATCAGCAAGTGAAACGCCAACACCGCCGCGCCGACGCCCACCACCATGGCCTGAGCACTGTTGAAGAACGTTGCGACATCGAACTTCATCGCATTGAGCGGCGAGACCAGCACGATGAAGTGCAGGCAGAACGAAGTCGCCGTGGCGCCGATCTGTGGCTTGGCCATGCCCAGCGCGCCGAAAAACAACGGCACGCCCATGCCCATGCACAGCAGCGCAAAACCACTCCATTGCGGCAGCAGAATCTGCCCGACAATAAACGCCGCCGGGATCGCCAGAAAAATTCCGCGCATGAAACTCATGCCGATCTGCGCGCCGTTCTCGCGACTGGCGAACAGGCTGCACACCACGCAAGTCAGCACCAATGCGCCTGAGGCGGCGGGCCAGGCAGTCGCCAGCCAGAAACACGACACCACCAGAAACGCCAATGCACTGCGCGCCCCGAAGACCAGCGCCAATGACAGGTCGCGGTGCGGTGCCAGGGTGCGCGGCGGGTCGACGGTTTCCTGGCCCTCCTCTACCGCACGCAATGCCGTACTCGCCGCCATCGCGGTGTCCATCAGCAGGGTGAAACGGACCAGGCAATAACTTTGCGCTGAGCTGATCCGAGGGTCATGGGACGCATCGAGCAGGCGCGGTCGCAAGGCTTGCAACGTCGCGGTATCCGGGCTGGCGAGTGCTTCCTGAACCTCGGTCATCCACGGCGCCAACTGTTCGGCTTCCAATGGCTCCAACTGCTTCCACTGCCGCCGCACCGAACGGGCGATGCGCAGCAGCATCAACAGTTTCTGACTCAGCCCGCTGATGGCCCGCGCACGTTGCCGGCCCAGTCCACCTTCGAACCAGGCGTGCTCGCGCTGAGCATCCACCGCGACGATTCGACCGAGGATTTCCAGCAGCCCTTTGCGCGCCTGACCATCGCCGGCCAACGTCGCGCGCGCGGCATTCATCCCGCTCTGCCAAGCCGCTCGCGCCTGATCCGCCAGTTGTCGCTCGACCCGCATCGGCCACAGCAAAGCACTGGCGGCGGTGGCACAGAGAATGCCCAGACAGATTTCCGTGCAGCGCGCCACGGCTTGATCGAACACCGTCAGCGGATGGGTAATGGCCGGCAACGCGATGATTGCGACCGTGTAACCGGCCAGCACAAACGAATAGGACCAGGCACTGCGCAGCAACGTCGAACTCGCCGTACACAGCCCGAGCCACAGCGCCAATGCCAGAAGAAACAACCATGGCGTCTGGGCGAACAGGCTCATGAACACCACCGACATGATCGTTCCGATCAGCGTCCCCAACAGCCGCGCCAGGCCCTTTTGCACCACCATCCCGGACAGTGGCTGAGCGACGATGAACGCCGTCATCAATGCCCAGGCCGGTTGCTCCAGCCCCCAGCGCAATGCCAGCCACAGCGCGAGGCCGCCGCCGAGCAGGGTCTTGATTGCGAACTGCAGGGCATGGCGGTCAGGCGCAAACAAAGCCTGCAAAGTGATAGGCACGTAAAGCTCTCTTGAAGGCACGGTTTAACGATTGTAGGAGCTGCCGAAGGCTCGGGCCGCGTTCGGACGATCTTTTGATCGTGCTGTTCGGCGAACTCTATACCGTCAAAAGATCGCAGCCTTCGCCCGCGCCTACAAGGGCAATTACCGTGTTAATTCGCGGGCACAAAAAAACGCCAGACTGGCTGGCGTTTCTGACAGGCGTTGCGCGCTTACGAGCGTGCGCGAGCCTGGTTACGCAGGGCTTTCACCTGATCGTGATTGCGTTGCACGCCGTGATACTGACGTTCAACCAGGTCACGGATGCCCACCAGGTTGTGCTTGTTGATTTTTTCCATGGCTTCTTTGTAAGCCTTCAGCGCATGGTCTTCACCGCGTTCGGCTTCGTTCAGCACGGCTTCTTCATCCTTGCCGGTGAACATCGCTTTCACGTCTACCCAGCGACGGTGCAGATCACCGCTGACGCTGGTGGACGTTTCCGGATCTCCACCCATCGAGCGCACGGCAGTTTGCAGTTCCGAGGCCGCAGTGGCGCAGTCGGCGGAACGTTTGGCGAACAACGATTTCAGTTCTGGGTGCTTGATGTCTTCAGCGCAAGTCTTGAACCCTTCCTGACCGTCTTTGCTGGTTTCGATCAGGTCGTTGAGTACAGAGATCGCTTCTTTATTCATGTCGGTCATTTTCAATTCCTCACGGGTTGATGAAAGATGCAATAGATGTTGCACCCTGCATGCCAGCTTCGAATTGATAATTTATTTCTTATATTTCAATTAGTTAACTTTTTAACCGCCATCTGTATCCGCGTTATTTGCATGATCTGTCAATTGGCCTGCATGCAGAATGCCTGTATTTTCCAGACTGACCGATTCAAGACGACTGACTGATGAACCCTGAAAAGCTCGAACTGCTGATTACCCGTGAAATGCCCTTCGGCAAATACAAGGGCCGCATCATTGCCGACCTGCCCGGCCCCTACCTGAACTGGTTCGCCCGGGAAGGTTTCCCCCATGGCGAACTGGGCGGCTTGCTGGCCCTGATGCAGGAAATCGATCACAACG
The DNA here is from genome assembly GCF_007828295.1 of Pseudomonas sp. SJZ080. Taxonomy (NCBI): domain Bacteria; kingdom Pseudomonadati; phylum Pseudomonadota; class Gammaproteobacteria; order Pseudomonadales; family Pseudomonadaceae; genus Pseudomonas; species Pseudomonas sp. SJZ080. The sequence continues at coordinate 178,382 of NZ_VIUK01000010.1, read as the reverse complement.
GCCTGTCGGAGTTGCTTGAGCCTCTGCGCGCCAAACATGGCAAACCTGCCCCTCGCCACTGAGTCGTCCCCATGCCCGATAACACCCGTCGCGCCCGTGATGAAATGTTTTGGCAGACCTTTGCCGACCGCTATGCCGTCGAACCCGGCCCGATCAACCTCGAGAACGGTTACTTCGGCCGCATGTCGCGCACGGTGGTCGAGGAATACCAACGCAACATCGAACTCATCAACCGCAGCAACTCGGTGCACGTGCGCCAGCGCTTCGAACAGGGCCAAAGCCTTGCGATCGCTGCACAGCTCGCGGCACTGATAGGCGTGACGACCGATTCCGTTGCCTTCACACGCAATGCGTCGGATGCTCTGCAATCGCTTATCCGCAATTACAATCGCCTGCAACCGGGCGATCAGGTGCTGATCTGTGATCTGGAGTACGACACGGTCAAAGGCGCCATGCGCTGGCTCGCGCGCCATCGCGGTGCTGAAGTGATCGAGATCGATCACGCGCACCCCGCCAGTTTCGACAGTCTGCTGGCCACTTACCGCGAGACCTTCGCGCGTTATCCAAAGCTCAAGCTGATGGCGCTGACCCACGTCACTCACCGCACCGGGCTGGTGATGCCAGTGAAGGCCATTGTCGCTGCCGCCAAAGAACACGGTATCGACGTGATCCTCGATGGCGCTCATGCACTGGGCCAGATCGAATTCAACCTTGATGACCTCGGCGTCGCGTTCGCCGGTTATAACCTGCACAAGTGGATCGGTGCGCCGCTGACCCTGGGCTTCCTGTATATCGCTCCGGAGCGCCTGGCCGACATCGACCCGGACATGGGCGAGATGCATTTCCCGATCACCGACATTCGCGCCCGCACGCCGTACAGCACGCCCAACATCCCGGCACTGCTGACGCTGCCGCTGGTGTTCGAGGAGCATCGGGCCATGGGCGGCTCGACCGCCAAGGGCACTCGGCTCAATTACCTGCGTAACCGTTGGGTCAGCGCAGTGCGTGATTTGCCAGGCATCGAAGTCATGACCCCGGACGACCCTCGGCTGTATTGCGGCATCACGGCGATGCGCTTTACCCGGCACGCCGATCAGCAGGCAATGGCCGAACGGCTGCTCAAGGACTACAACCTGTTTACCGTGACGCGCAGCGGTGCGGCGTCTGGCCCGTGCATCCGCATCACACCGGGGCTGACCAGCACTGCGGCGCAAATGGATAGGCTGAGCAACGCGTTGAGCGAACTGCGCTGACGTCACACGGTGTACTTGTCGAAGTCCTCCGGTTTGATCTGCGATGACGCCGCGAACGTATCGATGCCGATGGTCATGTGCCCGAAAAATCCGTCTTCTTTCGAGTCTCGGCTGAGGGTGTGAACGGTCAGGGTCGAGGCTTCGCCGCCCATGGTTTCATAGAGAACGTCCTGATCGTTGGTCAGTGGTGCGACGGTTCGGCCGCTGTATTGCCGGGTGTTGAGGACCGAGCGCGAGGCTACTTCGGGGAAGTACAACTGGCCGACCCAGGCGACATGCCGCTCTTCAAGATAGTTGTTGCCAGCGGTGACTCGGACTGCCACGTGGATGTGCAGCGCGCGTCCGGCATAGAAGCCCGGATAGATCGTGGTAAAGCGTACGATGCCGTTCTGATCCGTGAACTGCCCGCCGCGCAGATACGTATCGTCGTCGGTACGCGGGATCGCGCCGATAGCGCCGTCATCGACTTCCTTGTCCGGGTCGATCTTGCTCCAGCCCGAATACGCACCACGCGCATTGCAATGCCAGATATCGACGATGGCGCCGTTCACCGGCTGCCCGGTCATCGTATCGACGATCGTCAGTTTCAGCACCAGGGGAACACCGTCCAGGCCTTCGCTGATGTTTCGTCTGATCAGTTTCGGGTTTCGAAAATAGGGGCCGGCGATCTGTTCGGGTGACAGCAGGCAAGCCGGTTGTGCGGATGTAACCAAGGTGTTGTCGTCCATGACGTTCTCTCTTCCATAAGATGAACGCAGGTTAACGCCGGACGAGCGGCGAGATGCGGTAACTATGTATCGCGTGGTGTCCCATAGGAGCCGGCTTGCTGGCGATGGTATCGACTCGGTGCATCTGACAGACCGAGTCGATACCATCGCCAGCAAGCCGGCTCCTACGGAAAATGGTTTTTCGTTGGGCAAAAAAAAACGGTGCACCGACCAAGCGCACCGTTAAAGCCGTAGAACACACAACGAAGTGTCAGGTAAAAGCAGATCAGTCCAGCAGCGCCAAGGCCTCGGCGGTGCATTCCTGAATGCGGGCCCAGTCGCCGTTCTTGATCCACTCCGGATCAAGCATCCAGCTACCGCCCACGCACATCACGTTTTTCAACGCCATGTAGCTCTTGATGTTGGCCGGGCTGACGCCGCCGGTCGGGCAGAATTTCACTTCGCCGAACGGGCCGCCCAGGGCTTTGATTGCTGCGACGCCGCCGCTGACTTCCGCCGGGAACAGTTTGAAGCGGCGATAGCCCAGGCCGTAGCCTTCCATGATGCCCGAGGCGTTGCTGATGCCCGGCAACAGCGGAATCGGGCTATCGACGCTGGCTTCGAGCAAGTCACGGGTGATGCCCGGCGTGACGATGAACTGCGAACCCGCCGCTTCAGCAGCGGCCAGCATGTGGCGATCGAGCACCGTGCCGGCACCGGTCACCAGCTCCGGACGCTGCTCGCGCAGGATCTGGATGGCCTTGAGGCCGAACTGCGAACGCAGGGTCACTTCCAGGGCTGTCAGGCCACCGGCCGCGAGGGCGTCGGCCAGCGGCAGCACGTCCTGTTCGCGAGCAATGGTGATCACCGGCAGAATCCGCGCCTTGGCGCAGAGACTGTCGATCAGGGCAACTTTGTCCGCCATGGAAACGGTCGGGGATGGGGTTGTCATAGCGGCTGTTCCTTGGCTCATGGGCACCAGTAAATCTCTAACGTAGGTTGCAGAAACGCGCGAATCGGCATGGCGGCGACATCGTCACCGGCCAATGCGGCACTCAGGGTGGTCAGCTTGGACTGACCGGAAATCGATAGAACGGTGTGTTTGGCCGAGGCCAGCAACGCGCGACTCATGGTCAGGCGCTGATGCGGCACGGTCGGTGCCAGCATCGGGTAGCAACGACGCGTGCCGTCGACTTTCAAGGCGTCGGCCAGGTTCGGGCTGTTCGGGAACAACGACGCGGTGTGGCCGTCGTCGCCCATGCCCAGTACCAGCACGTCGATAGCAGGCAACTCGGCGAGCAACCGGTCGGCTTGCTCGGCCGCTTGATCAAGGTTGGCGCTGGCGCTGTACAGACTCAGGAACTGAGCCTTGGCCGCCAGACCTTGCAACAGGTAACGCTTGAGCAGACCGGCGTTGCTGTCGGCGTGTTCCACCGGCACCCAACGCTCATCGGCCAGGGTCACGACGACCTTGGACCAGTCCAGCTTCTGCTTCGCCAGGTTCTGGAAAAACGCCACCGGGCTGCGTCCACCGGACACCACCAGCGTCGCGGTCCCGCGAGCGTCGATAGCGTCACTCAGTTGCTTGGCCACTTTCAGCGCCAAACCATCGGCCAGCAGCACCGGGCTCTTGAACTCATGGGCGCTGACGCCCTGAGGCAGTTTCAAATCAGATATCGCCATACCACGACCTCCCGTCCCGCGTGATCAGAGCAATGGAGCTCATCGGCCCCCAGGACCCTGCCGCGTACGGCTTGGGCGCATCACCGGATTTCTTCCACCCGGCGATCAACTGGTCACACCACTTCCACGCGGCTTCGATTTCATCTTTACGGACAAACAGGTTCTGATTGCCGCGCATCACTTCCAGCAACAACCGCTCGTAGGCATCGGGAATCCGTGCGCTGCGCCAGGTGTCGGAAAAATTCAGCTGCAACGGACCGCTGCGCAGCTGCATGCCCTTGTCCAGGCCTTGTTCTTTGGTCATCACGCGCAAGGAAATGCCTTCGTCCGGTTGCAGGCGGATAATCAGCTTGTTGCTGATCTGCAGGCGCTGCTCCGGGGCGAAGATGTAGTGCGACGGTTCCTTGAAGTGGATGACGATCTGCGACAGTTTCTGTGGCATGCGCTTGCCGGTGCGCAGATAAAACGGCACGCCGGCCCAACGCCAGTTGCGGATGTCGGCACGCAGGGCGACGAAGGTTTCGGTGTCGCTCTGGGTGTTGGAGTTCGGTTCTTCGAGGTAGCCCGGCACCGGTTTGCCTTCGCTGTAACCGGCGATGTACTGGCCGCGCACCACTTGGGTGGTCAGGCCTTCCGGGCTGATCGGCGCCAGTGCCTTGAGCACTTTGACTTTCTCGTCGCGGATGCTGTCGGCAGACAGGTCGGCCGGCGGGTCCATGGCGATCAGGCAGAGCAGTTGCAGCAGGTGATTCTGGATCATGTCCCGCAGCTGACCGGCCTTGTCGAAGTAGCCCCAGCGGCCTTCGATGCCGACCTTCTCGGCCACGGTGATTTCCACGTGGGAGATGTAATTCTGGTTCCACTGGGTTTCGAACAGGCTGTTGGCAAAACGCAGGGCGATGAGGTTTTGAACGGTCTCTTTGCCCAGGTAGTGGTCGATGCGGTAGGTGCGGTTCTCCGGGAAGAACTGCGCCACGGCGTCGTTGACCTTGCGCGAGGATTCGAGGTCCGAACCGATGGGTTTTTCCAGCACCACACGGGTGTTCTCGGCCAGACCGACCTTCGCCAGGTTCTCGCAGATCGCACCGTAAACAGCGGCCGGCGTGGCGAAGTAGGCGATCACTCGCTGGGCGCTGCCGGCCATTTCCGCCAGGGCCACATAGTCTTCGGACTTGAGGAAGTCGACGTGCAGATAGGTCAGGCGGGCCAGAAAACGCTCGACCACCGCTTCGTCCAGCTCTTTGGCGCCGACGTAGCGGCGTAGCTCGGAAGCGATGAACGCCAGATGCTCCTGCTCGCTGCCGGGCTCACGGGCCAGCGCGATGATGCGCGTCTCCTCGTGCAGCAGGCCTGCGCCATCGAGTTGATAAAGGGCAGGAAACAGCTTGCGCAAGGCCAGATCGCCAAGGGCGCCGAACAAGGCAAAGGTGCACGGTTCAACCGTAATCGAAGGCATGATGTTTGTTCTTTTATCAAGTTAAGCTACAAATACCTTTTTTCAAGGCATCGCTCAAGAGAAAATGTAGTAATAACCACAACATTTTCGCAAAATGCAGATTCCGAGTGGTGGTCGGTCGGAGCCATCAGTAGGATAGGCCACCGCTTGGGGCCGCATCAAAGGCCCAATTTGCATAGCCGAGCCCTTATTTGCATTGCAAAACCTAGGAAATCATATGGACCGCGTGCGAAATTTACTGGAACAGATCCAGAATCGCCTTGAAGACCTGAACAAGGCGGAACGCAAAGTCGCCGAAGTGATCCTGCTCAACCCAGAGCAGGCCACCCGGTTCAGCATCGCTGCCCTCGCCCAGGCCTCCAAGGTCAGCGAACCGACAGTGAACCGTTTCTGCCGCTCGTTCGGCGTCAGCGGCTACCCGGAGCTCAAGCTTCAGCTGGCCCAGAGCCTGGCCAGTGGCGCCGCTTATGTCAGCCGCGCGGTCGAGGCCGACGATAATCCGGAAGCCTATACCAAGAAGATTTTCGGCAGCGCCATCGCGTCATTGGACAGTGCCTTGCAGGCGCTGGACCCGAACCTGATCAGCCGCGCCGTCGACCTGTTGATTCAGGCCCGGCAGATCCACTTCTTCGGCCTCGGCGCCTCGGCCCCGGTGGCACTGGATGCGCAGCACAAATTCTTCCGCTTCAACCTGGCAGTCACCGCCCATGCCGATGTGCTGATGCAACGGATGATTGCTTCGGTGGCCCACACCGGCGAGCTGTTCGTGATCATTTCCTACACCGGCCGCACCCGCGAACTGGTGGAAGTGGCGCGCATCGCCCGGGAAAACGGCGCCTCGGTGCTTGGGCTGACCGCCGAAGGCTCGCCGCTGGCCAAGGCCAGTACGCTGAGCCTGAACATTCCGCTGCCGGAAGACACCGACATCTATATGCCGATGACGTCGCGGATCATTCAGCTCACCGTGCTGGACGTGCTGGCGACCGGCATGACGTTGCGCCGTGGCGTGGACTTCCAGCCGCATTTGCGCAAGATCAAAGAGAGTCTGAATGCCAGTCGGTATCCGATTGGGGATGAGTTCAACTGATATCGCCCGAGTTCTTCGTTGCCTGATAGGCCACCTTCGCGAGCAAGCCCGCTCCCACATTCGACCGCATTCCAACTCAAGGAACCTGGTCAACTGTGGGAGCGGGCTTGCTCGCGAAGGGGTCGGCGGCCACACCAAAAAATCATGCCCCCACCCGCGCCTGCAAACTCAGATGAGCCTTCTGCCCCGGCGCCAGGCTCAGGCTATCGGTCCCGCCACTCGCCGCTTCCACACAGACAAACTCGGAAATCTCGTTCCAACTGACGCCCAATAGTGGACGCGTCCCGGGATGCCAGACCACCGTGTCCGCATCATCCCCGGTATCAATGCACAATTCCCGCTGCCAGGCGTGATCCTTGAGCTGCAATTCGCCGTCATGCTGGAACACTCGCTGACAGCCACCCTCTACCCGCAACTCGCCTTCCTGCTGGCAAACCTGGCGGTTCAACTGGTCGTAACCTTGCGCACCGTCGAGCCCAGACAGCGCTACCTCACCGACGTCACCGATACGCCAATAGGCATGCAACGCCTGACTCAATTGGCACGGCAGGCTGTCCTGATGCTCGGTGCTCAGGCGCAATTCCATGCGTTCGCCAAGGTGGGCATGCAGGTCCACTTGCCAGTCACACAACTGCAGTTGCCAATGCAGGTGCACGCCCTCTTCGTCATGGCGACTGTCGAGCAGTTTCCAGTCCAGCAACCGCGCCCAGCCATGGGACGGCCACGCGTTTTCACTCGGATGCCGGCCATACCACGGCCAACACACCGGCACGCCGCCGCGAATCGCGCCGACATGCGGCCACTTCGCCGCGCACCAGAGCCAGGGTTTCTGCCCTTTGGGCTGGAAGTGCAGCAATTGTGCGCCCTGCCGACTGAACACCGCCTGACACAGGGGATGATCGATCACCAGCACGTCGCGCATCTGATAGCGCTCCCACGCAAACACCGGACGTTCGCGCAAGGATTTGAAGAAGCGTTGTAGCGGATGCTCATGCATGTGCCACGGTCCTGAAAATCATGGATGTACTCATACTCTTGTGCCCAGTGAATCCCCTCGCCACAGGTGTGCGTTGGCATACCACAAAAAAAAGCGGACAGCCTGGGCTGTCCGCAAAAATGCGCACATAGAGAGGAGCTTATCGCAACAGCGTTAGAACACCGACTGAATTTTCAGGCCGGCCACCAGCGCGTTGTCGACTTCATCCACACCGCCCGGGTGAGTGATGTATTGCAGGTTGGGACGCACGGTCAGCCAGTTGGTAACGTGGAAGCCGTAGTTGATCTCGTAGTTGTATTCAGTGTCACGCAGTGGCGCAAAGCGTGGATCTTCGTACTGGGTGACACCATTGGAGGCGTTGACCAGCTCGGCGTTTTTCTTCACGTCATCGTTGACATGGATACGGGCGAAACCGATACCGACGTCATCTTTCGGACGAGCATCGAACGGGCCCTTGTACACAAACATCAGCGACTGATAGTTGTCGACGATGTTGGTGTCCTTGTCGTGGAACGTGGCGTTGGCCGAAACGGTCAGGCCGCGGCTCTTGTCACCGTTGTGGTCGGTCAGCTGTTGTTGCGCCACGAACCAGTAGCCGGACTTGCTGCTGTGGCTGCGGTAAGCGTTGCCGCTGGTTGCCGCATCATTGCCGTTGTCGTCTTCACGAACGTCATCGGCGCTGGCCGTGCTTTTGTAGTAACCGACACGGTATTCGCCCGGCAGGTTGTTCGGGTTAGGCAACCAGACCAGTTCGACCGGCAACACGGTGCCCTTGGTACCACTGCCGCTGAGCTTGAAGCCGTTGCCGTGCTCCAGTTGCGATGGGTTCTGGTTGTAGGCGCCGATCTGCGCATAGAACTCGGGCGAGATGTTGTACTTCACACGGATCGCGGCCTGACTGACTGGCCAGTTGTACCAGATATTGGTCGCCCAGTTACCCACCTGGGAACCGCAGAACGCCAGGTTCTGGAACTCGCAAGGGAAGGTGTTGAAGTCTTCGCCTTCGCCGAAGTAACCCGCCTTGACGTCCAGTTTACCGTCGAGGAACTGGTGTTTGATCCACAACTGGGTCAGTCGGACCATGTGGCCACGACCGTAGACTTCCTGGGAAGAACTCAAGGTGCCGGCACGCGGGTCGCCGACACGATCATTGGAGATGTTCTCACCGTTACGGTTGGTCAGCTGGATCTTCGCCTGGGTGTTATCCCAGCCCCACAGCTTTTGCAGATCCAGCGCCACGCCCAGGCCAAACTGGTCGGCGTAACGCGCTGTCTTGTCATTGTTGTAGCCGCCGTGAAGGTTGCCGCCCACTTCACCGACGTAGTCCATCTTGATGTCGATGCCTTGCTCGATCAGCTTGGTCCGCTCACCACCCCAATCACCGGTCATCCATTCGGAATCTGCGCTGAACGCGTCAGCCGCGTGCACACTGCCGGCCAGCATCATTGCCGCAATCGCTGACAACTGGCAGATAAGCTGAGCGCTGTTGTTCTTCTTCATCCCTACATCCTCGTTTTATTGTTATTAACTGTTTTTATTTAACGCGGTTACATCAGTTGCGACGGATGACAGGCCACCCGCCGCGGATTCCCCCTTGCAGGAGCCGGCTTGCTGGCGATAGCGGTGTGTCAGTCGACATTTGCGTTGAATGACACACCGCTATCGCCAGCAAGCCGGCTCCTACAATTGATCTTCAGCGGCCTTTGAACTGGGTCACGTTGGCAGCTCGTGCTTCGAGTTGCGGTTGACCGGCCACCCCCAGGCGCTCCCCGGTCTTGGCATCGAACAACAACACTTTCGATGGATCGAATTGCAGCGTCAGGGTCTCGCCCACGGCCGGTGCAACGTCCGGCGCCAGGCGGCAGCAGACCTTGGTTTCATTGAGATTGACGAACACCAGCGTGTCGGGACCGGTCGGCTCGGTGACCTGCACTTCGGCGCGAATGGTCGGCAAACCATTCGGCTCGCTGCCCGCCAGCACGATCTGCTCAGGGCGCATGCCGAGGATCACTTCGCGGTCTTCCAGACCGGCATCCTGCATGCCCAACGGCAACTCGCAGCGCGCCTGACCGCTGTCGAGCAGCGCCAACAGACGACCGTCCTTGCGTTGCAAACGCAGGGGAATGAAGTTCATCGGCGGTGAACCGATGAAGCTCGCCACGAACAGGTTGGCCGGGTTGTTGTAGATGTCTTTCGGCGTGCCGAACTGTTGAATGATCCCGTCCTTCATCACCGCCACCTTGTCGCCCAGCGTCATCGCTTCGATCTGGTCGTGGGTCACGTAGACCGTGGTGGTTTTCAGGCGCTGGTGCATCAGTTTCATTTCGGTGCGCATCTCGACGCGCAGCTTGGCGTCGAGGTTGGACAGCGGTTCGTCGAACAGGTAAATCTTCGGCCGCCGCGCCAGGGCACGGCCCATCGCCACGCGCTGTTGCTGACCACCGGAAAGCTGTCCGGGCTTGCGGCTGAGCAGATGTTCGATCTGCAACAGCTTGGAGACGCGAGCGACTTCTTCGTCGATTTCAGCGGCGGGCATTTTGCGGATCTTCAGGCCGAAGGCGATGTTGTCGCGCACGCTCATGGTCGGGTACAGCGCGTAGGACTGGAACACCATGGCGATGTCGCGATCTTTCGGGCTCATGCCGCTGATGTCGGCGTCATCCACCAGGATCGCGCCGCCGCTGATGTTTTCCAGACCGGCGATGCAGTTCATCAGTGTGGATTTACCGCAGCCCGACGGGCCGACCAGAATCAGGAACTCACCGTCATCGATCTTCAGTTCGATATTTTTCAGGGTGTCCGGCAAACCGGTGCCGTAGGTCTTGTTGACGTTGCGTAATTCGAGAGTTGCCATGTTTCTACCCCTTGACCGCGCCGGACGTCAGCCCACGCAGGAAATACTTGCCAGCGAATATGTAGACCAGCAGTGTCGGCAGCCCGGCGATCATCGCGGCGGCCATATCAACGTTGTATTCCTTGGCCCCGGTGCTGGTGTTGACCAGGTTGTTCAGGGCCACGGTAATTGGCTGGGCATCGCCACTGGCGAAGACCACGCCGAACAGGAAGTCATTCCAGATCTGGGTGAACTGCCAGATCAGGCAGACCATCACGATCGGGATCGACATCGGCAGCAGGATCTTCCAGAAAATCGTGAAGAAGCCTGCGCCATCCAGGCGTGCAGCCTTGACCAGCGCATCCGGAATGCTCACGTAGTAGTTACGGAAGAACAGCGTGGTGAACGCCAGGCCGTAGACCACGTGTACCAGCACTAAACCCGTGGTGGTGTTGGCCAGGCCGAACTTGCCGAGGGTGAACGATGCCGGCAGCAGCACGGTCTGGAATGGCAGGAAGCAGCCAAACAGCAGCAGGCCGAAGAACAACTGTGAGCCACGGAAGCGCCACATCGACAGCACGTAACCGTTCATGGCACCGATGAAGGTCGAGATCAGAACCGCTGGCACAGTGATTTTCACCGAGTTCCAGAAGTAGCCGCCGACCACGTCCCAGGCCTTGATCCAGCCGATGCCGTCAATGACGGTCGGCCAGCTCAGCAGGTTGCCGGTACGGATGTCTTCCGGGGATTTGAAGCTGGTCAGCAGCATCACGATCAGCGGAATCAGGTACACCGCAGCAGCCAGCAGAAGCGTGGCGTAAATCGCGATGCGACTGAAACTCAGCGTCGGTTTTCCGAGTTGATTAGTCATGGCGTTTGCCTCGCAGCTCGGAGTACAGGTACGGCACGAGGATGGTCAGCACGGCACCGAGCATCAGCATGGCGCTGGCCGAACCGATGCCCATCTGGCCACGGCTGAAAGTGAAGGAATACATGAACATTGCCGGCAGGTCGGACGAGTAGCCGGGACCGCCCGCCGTCATCGCCGCCACCAGGTCGAAGCTCTTGATCGCGATGTGCGCAAGGATCATGAAGGCGCTGAAAAACACCGGGCGCAGGCTCGGCAGGACGATCTTCAAATAGATGGTCGGCAGGCTCGCACCGTCGACTTGCGCGGCACGGATGATCGATTGATCGACACCGCGCAGACCGGCCAGGAACATCGCCATCACAAACCCGGAGGCTTGCCACACAGCGGCGATCACCAGGCAGTAAACCACGCGATCCTGATCCACCAGCCAGTCGAGACGGAAGCCTTCCCAGCCCCAGTCACGCAGCATTTTGTCCAGGCCCAGGCCTGGGTTGAGCAGCCATTTCCAGGCGGTACCGGTGACGATCATCGACAGCGCCATCGGGTACAGGTAAACGGTGCGGATGAAGCCTTCCTTGCGGATGCGCTGGTCCAGCAGCACCGCGAGGAACACGCCCAGGACAAGGCTGATGCCGATGAACATGCCGCCGAAGAGCGCGAGGTTCTTGCTCGCGACCCACCAGCGGTCGTTGTCCATCAGGCGCATGTATTGCTGCAGGCCGACCCATTTGTAGCTCGGCATGAAGCTGGAATTGGTGAAGGACAGTACGAATGTCCAGATGATGTAACCGTAGAAACCAACCAACACGATGAGCATGCTTGGTGCGAGTACCAACTTGGGTAACCAGCGTTGCAGCGCATCGAACGGTGAGGCTTTGCTGAAAACCGCCACAGAGCTCATCGGGATAATCCAGTGTAAGAATTGAAGAGCAATCTGTCGGAGCTGGCTTGCTAGCGATTCAGGCGGCGAGGTGTGTCAGGCACACCGCCTCGCCAGCAAGCCGGCTCCTACAGGAGAGCGCGTCGAATGAGGCCACAGGTCAACCCGTGGCGCTCGGGATTACTGGGCGGCTTTGACAGCCGATGCCAGTTGCGCGCTGGCCTTGGCCGGGTCAGCGTTCTTGTCGTTCATGAAGTTGGTGACCACGTCGAAGATCGCGCCTTGCACAGCCAGGGAAGTGGCCATGTTGTGCGCCATGCTCGGTTGCAGGCCGCCGGTCTTCTCGTCCGCCAGGAAGTCCTTGGCGGCGGTTTGAGCGCAGGCGTCGAAACCGAGCTTGTCCATCTCGTTCAGCATGTCGGTACGGACCGGGATCGAACCCTTGTTGATGCTGAAGACTTTCTGGAAATCGGTACCCAGAGCGACCTTGGCCAGGTCTTGCTGGGCGGCGATGTCACCCTTGCGATCAGCTTTCAACTTGAATACAGCCATCGAGTCGATGTTGTAGGTGAAGGCTTTTTCGGTGCCCGGGAACGGCACGCACTGGTAGTCCTTGCCGGCGACTTTGTTGGCCGCGGTCCATTCGCTTTTCGCCCAGTCACCCATCATCTGCATGCCGGCCTTGCCGTTGATGACGTCGGCGGCAGCGATGTTCCAGTCACGACCGGCGCGGTTTGGGTCCATGTAGCCGGTGAGTTTTTTCAGCTCGGTGAACGACTTGGTCATTTCAGGCCCGGAGAGGGTTTTCTGATCCAGGTCTACCAGGGCTTTTTTGTAACCGTCGGCGCCCATGACCGAGAGCACCACGTCTTCAAACACGGTGCTGTCCTGCCAAGGCTGGCCACCGTGGGCGAGCGCGATGAAGCCGGCGGCCTTGAGCTTGTCGCCAGCGGCGTAGAATTCTTCGAGGGTGGTCGGTGCTTTGTCGATGCCGGCTTTCTTGAACACTTGTGGGTTGATCCACAGCCAGTTCACACGGTGAATGTTCACCGGAACAGCAACGTAGTCACCTTCGTATTTGACGGTGTCGGAGACTTTCTTGATCAGCAGGTTATCCCAGCCTTCAGACTTGGAAACGTCTTTCAGGGTGTCGGTGCTGAGCAGACCAGTGCTGCCCCACTCCTGGATGTCCGGCCCCTTAATCTGTGCAACGCCCGGTGGGTTACCGGCGACGGCGCGGCTTTTCAGTACGGTCATGGCCGTGGAACCGCCACCCCCGGCGACTGCGCCGTCCTTCCAGGTGAAGCCGTCTTTTTCGACTTGAGCCTTGAGGACATCGACCGCTGCTTTTTCACCACCCGACGTCCACCAGTGAACGACTTCCACTGAACCTTTGGAATCGGCGGCAAGGGCACTGAGGGGAAATGCACTAAGGGGAAGCAGCGACGCGAGAGAAATGACAGTAGCGAGGCGAGAAATCGCGTTCATCTAGAAGTACCTTTCTTGTTGTTATGCATGCAAGTCTGGTGCTTGCGCTGCATTGGATTTTAAACAGGAGTCATCCCCTCGCAGGTAACGAAGGGACGCGTGAATGTCACCGCATGGTTACATAGAACCGCTCTGGGACAACCTCGCCAAGGCACTGGCCATGCTCGGCGCCAGTGGCAGGCGCGGAATAAGCACGGCTTGCCAGGCGTGATAGAGATCGGGTTTGCCGGCCCAGATATCGGCGCTCGGGCGGTTCTGCGGATCGAGCTCGTGATACCAACTGCCATCGCAACGGTCGATGAAATGACTGTCACAAAATTCCCAGAACAGTCGGTACCAGGTTTCGTAGTGCGCCTCGCCCGTGCGTTTGAGCAACGCGCTGGCGGCGGCGCTGGCTTCGCAATGGGTCCAGTGCAGGCGATGGCGAACCACCGCGCGGTTGTCCCAGTCGAGGGTGTAGACAATCCCGGGCAGCCCGTCGACCTCCCAGCCGTGGCGGCAGTTGTGCTCGAAGAGTTTTTGCGCGTCGGTGGCGAGCCACCCCGGCGTCAGCATCCCGGCCTGTACTCGCGCGGCTTCGAGGTGCAGCAACAGCCGGGCCCATTCAAAGCCGTGGCCCGGCGTGGTGCCGTAAGGACGGAAACCGTCGGCCGGGTTGTCGTGGTTGTACTCGTGCAGCGGCTGCCAGTCGCGGTCGAAATGCTCGACCACCAGGTAATCGTTGGCGGCGGCGTGACCGTGGATCACGCGCTCGACGATCCGTTGCGCGCGGCACAACCAGCGATTGTCTTGCGTGACATCGGCCAGGGCGAGGAAGGCTTCGGTGGCGTGCATGTTGCTGTTGGCGCCGCGATAGCGTTCTTCTTCACTCCAGTCGCGATTGAAGGATTCGCGCATCGCGCCCTCCTCTTCGCTCCAGAAATGCGTGTCGATGATGTTGATCGCGTCATCGAGCAAGGCTTGCGCGCCGGGACGCTGCGCAATCACGGCGGAACTGGCGGCCAGGGCAACGAAGGCGTGCAGGTAAGCGGCCTTGCCGGTGTTGTCATCAAGCGGATGCGCGGTGGCGAACCAGCCACCATGTTCGGCATCGCGCAACGGCCCGCGAAGGGCATTGATGCCGTGATCCACCAGCTCGGCGAAACCCGGCAGGCCCTGGATGTGCGCCATGGCGAAGCTGTGGGTCATGCGTGCGGTGTTCATGGTTTCGGCGTGGGCGCCGGCCGGGAGCCGGCCTTTTTCATCGAGATTGCCGAAGCCTTCGGGGAGCTTCGATGCCTTGGCAAACGCCAGCAGGCGCAGGCCTTCGGCGGCGAGCCACTGCTGATGGGCCGGTGCGTTCAGCCAACTGCTGAAGGCGGGTTGGAAGGTGTCCATGGGGTGCCTTTTTTGTTGTTATGACTGCGGGCAGTCTAAACAACGGGCAGTGGCGGGCTTGTAACGAAGGGGGCGAGTTATGTCACCAACCCGTGACAATTCTCGGGCGTGGCGCCTGGTCGTTTGTGTAGGAGCCGGCTTGCTGGCGATCAGCGATAACGCGGTGTGTCAGGCACACCGCTATCGCCAGCAAGCCGGCTCCTACAGGGATTTGTGTTTTTTCAGTCGATTGATCGAGGCAATTGGAGGGTCACCCGCAATCCACCTTCACGCAGATTCTGCAGGCTGACTTCCCCGCCATGACTATGGGCAATATTGCGCGCAATGCCCAACCCCAACCCATAACCCTGCTGCTGCCCGGCCAGGCGAAAGTGTGGCTCGAACACCTGCTCCAGCCGCTGCTCCGGCACGCCCGGCCCTTCATCATCGACATGCAGAACAAACGCGTTCTCGTCGTCATCGATATGCAGGTGCGCGTTCTGCCCGTACTTCAGGGCGTTGTCGATCAGGTTGCCGATGCAGCGCTTGAGCGCCAGCGGTTTGCCCGGATACGCCGCCAGCGCCCGGCCCTGCTGAGTCACGCGACCGTTGCCATTGGGCGCCAGATACGGCTCCACCAGGCAATCGAGCACATGGTTAAGATCCACCTGCTCGATGTTTTCGTGGATGTCTGTGTCTTTCACGCATTGCAACGCGCCTTTGACCAGCAGCTCCAGCTCATCCAGATCGCGGCCGAACTTGGCTTGCAGCTTTTCGTCTTCGAGCAATTCCACCCGCAGTCGCAGTCGTGTAATCGGTGTGCGCAAATCATGGGAAATCGCGCTGAACAACTGGCTGCGTTCAGTCAGGTAACGGCTGATGCGTTCGCGCATGGCGTTGAAGGCGCGACCCACTTCAACCACCTCACTGCCGCCGCCCTCCGCCACCGGTTCGACTTCGGCACCGAGGGACATGTCCCGCGCAGCACGCGCCAGACGCTTGAGCGGCCGGCTCTGCCAGTGCACCAGCAGGCCGATGAACAACAGCAAAAAACCGCTGGTGAGGACGATGAACCAGACTTGCTGAGCCGGCAGCCCCTGCTCTTCAAGGCTGGTGTAGGGCTCGGGCAACAGCGAGGCGATGTACAGCCACTCGCCCGGCGCCATCTGGATTTGCGTGACCAGCACCGGCGGATTCACCGGTTCCAGGGTCAACGCGTAATGCGCCCAGGAGCGCGGCAGCTCATCGAGCTTCAGGCCACCGTTGAAAATCCGCAGGTCTTCGGGACTCACGAACGTCACCGAAATATCCGTGTCCTGGCCGAGCGACTGGCGCAGCACTTCGTCCACCGCTTTGAGCACGGCTTCTTTGCGCGGGGTAACCGGCAGCACTTCCATGCCCAAGGGTTTGTCATTGAGGGTCACGACAAAACGGGTGCCGCCCATGCTGCGCAACTGGTCGAGCACCAGCGGCCTGAACGCGACCGGCAACGAACGAAAGTAACTGACGCTGGCGGTCATCGAATGGGCGAGGCTGCGGGCGCTGGTGACCAGGCCTTCAAGCTGCGTGGCCCGCAGTTGCGAGACCCAGATCACACTCGACAGCGCCTGGGCGAACAGCACCGCCAGCAGGGTCAGCAACAACATCCGCCCGAGCAGCGAACGTGGCACTGGCACCTTGGCCGCGAGCTTGCGGAAAAACTCAGTGACCATTGCTGGCAACCACATTGGCTGCCAGTTGGTAGCCACTGCCGCGCACGGTGCGGATCAGCCGTGGCGGCTTTTCCGTATCGCGCAGGCGTTGGCGCAAACGGCTGACTGCCATGTCGACGATCCGGTCCAGCGGCATCAGATCGCGGCCACGGGTGGCGTTGCCGATGGTGTCGCGGTCGAGGATTTCCTGCGGGTGATCAAGGAACAGTTTCAACAGGGCGAAATCGGCGCCGGAGAGAATCACTTCCTCCCCGTCGATGTGGAACAGCCGATGGCTGACCATGTCCAGGCGCCAGTCATCGAACGCCAGCACTTCACTGCCGGAACGCTCCTGACCGAACTGCGCGCGGCGCAACAAGGCTTTGATGCGCGCCTGCAATTCACGGGGGCTGAAGGGTTTGCCGAGGTAGTCGTCGGCGCCCAGCTCCAGACCGATGACGCGGTCGGCTTCATCGGAGCTGGCAGTGAGCATGATGATCGGCACCTGCGCCTGACGCGGATGCTGGCGAATCCAGCGGCAGAGGCTGAAACCGTCTTCGTCGGGCAGCATCACGTCGAGGATCACCAGATCGCTCGGCGCCTCGTTCAACGCCTGGCGGAAACCGGCGCCATCGGGCGTGGTACGCACCTGGAAACCCGCGCGGGTCAGGTAGGTGTCCAGCAACTCGCGTATCTCTTGATCGTCATCGACCAACAAAATCGACTTGTTGACTGAGCTCACGGGGCGGCGTCCTTGTTGTTTGAATTGGGCGGATTATGCCTGATCGATCATAAATCGTTGGTGTCTGTTCTGGCCCCATCGCCAGCAAGCCGGCTCCTACAGGGGGCCGCGGAGTCTTGGTAGGAGCCGGCTTGCTGGCGATGAAACAAACCCGGCCTCAAGCCTGGTCGAGCGCCACACCTGCGCCGACCAACCCGGAATACGGCGCCGTCACCAGCCACACCGGAATCCCCTTGAAGTAATCGCTCATGCAGCCCTTGTCGGCAAAACACCGGGCGAAACCGCTTTCAAGGAAGAAATCGGCAAACCGCGGAATCACCCCACCGACGATAAACACACCACCGCGTGCGCCCAGGGTGAGCACATTGTTGCCGGCGACGCGACCGAGCCAGCAGCAGAATTGCTCCAGCACTTCCAGCGCAATCGGATCACCTGCCAGACCGGCCGCCGTAATCGCTTCCGGTGTTTCGAGCACAGGCGTGTGCCCGTCCACCGCACAAATCGCCCGATAGACGCGCGGCAAACCGCTGCCACTCAACGCCGTTTCAGCACTGACATGCCCGATTTCATTGAAGATGTGCTGCCACAGCTGAGTTTCACGCGGGCTGCTCAACGGCAAATCGACGTGACCACCCTCGCCCGGCAATGCGGCGAAGCGGCCCTCGCCCAGGTCGAGCAAGGTGCCGACGCCCAGGCCCGTGCCAGGACCAATCACCACCGCCGGCCGCAACGGTTCCGGCGTGCCTTCGCACACCACGCGGAATTCGCCCGGTTGCAAACGGGTCATGCCCAGCGCCATCGCCGAGAAGTCGTTGACCAGCAGCAGTTGATCGACCTGCAAGGTCTGACAGAACGCCTTGCGGCTGAGGCGCCAGTGATTGTTGGTGAACTTGAATTCATCGCCGCTCACCGGACCGGCCACCGACAGGCACACCGAACCGATCGAACCCAACGCCAGACCGAGCCCGCTCAGGTAGACGCCGATGGCTTCTTCCGGGCTGGCATGATCCGCCGTCGCCAGCACCTGGACCGATTCCAGCTGCTGGTTTTTCCACAACGCGAAACGTGCGTTGGTCCCACCGATGTCACCGACCAAAGCCAGTTTCAATTAAGCGTCTCCAGGGCAGAAGTAAAGGCGCTGGCGCCCTGCTCTGCGGAGCTGAAGGCCATGCGCATGAAACCAAACAGTTCGCGACCGGTGCCAATGTTGTTGCCCAACAGGCCCTTGGCCGGCGTGCGCGCTGCAAATTCTTCGGCGTCCACCTTAAGCTCCAGGGTGCCTTTGACGCCATCGACGCGGATGATATCGCCCTCTTGGACTCGCGCCAAAGCGCCGCCCACGTATGCTTCGGGGCTGACGTGAATCGCCGCCGGGATTTTCCCCGAGGCGCCGGACATGCGCCCGTCAGTCACCAGTGCGACTTTGAAACCGCGATCCTGCAGCACGCCGAGGAACGGCGTCATCTTGTGCAGTTCCGGCATACCGTTAGAGCGCGGCCCCTGGAAGCGCATCACCGCGACAAAGTCCTTCTCCAGCAAACCGGCCTTGAACGCGTCAGCCAGATCCTGCTGATCCTGGAACACCATCGCCGGTGCTTCGACGATCTGGTTTTCCAGGGCGACCGCCGAGACTTTCATCACGCCACGTCCAAGGTTGCCTTCCATCACGCGCAAGCCGCCCTCGGGCGAAAACGCACGCGCCACCGGGCGCAGGATGGTTTCATCGAGGCTGTCGGTGACGCCTTCGCGCCACACCAGCTCACCGTTATCGAGGAACGGTTCCTTGGTGTAACGGCTCAGGCCGTGGCCCAGAACCGTGTTGACGTTTTCGTGGAGCAGGCCGGCTTCCAGCAGTTCGCGGATCAGGAACGACATGCCGCCCGCCGCCTGGAAGTGGTTGATGTCGGCTTTGCCGTTCGGGTAGACGTGGCTCAGGGTCGGCACGACTTCGGAGAGGTCGGCCATGTCCTGCCAGGTCAGTTGAATGCCCGCCGCCATGGCAATCGCCGGCATGTGCAGCGTGTGGTTGGTCGAACCACCAGTGGCGTGCAGCGCCACGATGGAGTTGACCAGCGAACGCTCATCGACGATTTCGCCGATCGGCATGAAATTGCCATTCTGCTTGGTCAGGCGCGTGACCTGATGCGCCGCTTCGCGGGTCAGGGCTTCGCGCAACGGCGTGTTCGGATTGACGAACGAGGCGCCCGGCAAGTGCAGGCCCATGACTTCCATCAGCAACTGGTTGGTGTTGGCTGTGCCGTAGAAGGTGCAGGTGCCGGGGCTGTGGTAGGAGTTCATTTCCGACTCCAGCAGCTCTTCGCGCGAGGCCTTGCCTTCGGCATAACGCTGACGCACATCGGCTTTCTGCTTGTTGGAAATGCCCGAGACCATCGGCCCGCCCGGTACGAAAATCATCGGCAGATGACCGAAGCGCAACGCGCCCATCATCAGGCCCGGCACGATCTTGTCGCAGATGCCGAGCATCAGCGCGCCGTCGAACATGTTGTGGGAAAGGGCAACAGCGGTGGACAGCGCGATCACTTCACGGCTTGGCAGGCTCAGTTCCATGCCCGGTTCGCCTTGGGTCACGCCATCGCACATCGCCGGGGTGCCGCCGGCGAACTGGCCGACGGAGCCGATTTCGCGCAGGGCTTTTTTGATCTGTTCAGGGAAAACTTCATACGGCTGGTGCGCCGAGAGCATGTCGTTATAGGACGAAACGATCGCAATGTTCGCGGAGTTCATCATCCGCAGGCTGTGCTTGTCTTCGGTGCCGCAACCGGCCACGCCGTGGGCGAAGTTGGCGCATTGCAGCTTGCCGCGCATCGGGCCGTCGCTGGCTGCACCGCGAATGAGCGCAAGGTAAGCCTCGCGTGTTGCGCGGCTGCGGGCGATAAGCCGTTCGGTGACCTCAAGGACGCGGGGATGCATGTGTAGAACTCCAGGCTAACGGATGTGGCGACCTGATTGTCTATGCTGAACAAGAGCCGTTGTTGTTGGGATGACAGACGGCTTTCTTGATCATTCGGACCAGTTGATTCAGGTCACTCGTTGTAGATTGAACAAAATATTGCCATTAAAAAGGCTTGTTTTCTATTTTTATGCGAATAATCTTGTAATTCCAACAACAAAACGACGGCGGCCCTGTTAAATGACTCTTCGAATCGCAATCAATGGTTTTGGCCGAATCGGCCGCAACGTCCTGCGCGCACTGTATACCCAGGGCTATCGCCAGGATCTGCAGATCGTTGCCATCAACGATCTGGGCGACAGCGCGATGAACGCTCATCTGCTCAAGTACGACACCGTTCACGGCACGTTCGATGCCGATGTCCAGCACGATCAGGAAAGCCTGACCGTCAACGGCGACCGGATTTCCGTCAGCGCCATTCGTAACCCGGCCGAGCTACCCTGGGCCGCGGAAAAGATTGATGTCGTGTTCGAATGCACCGGTTTGTTCACCGACCGGGCCAAAGCCGCTGCGCATATTACGGCCGGCGCACGCAAAGTGATCATCTCAGCCCCGGCCAAAGGCGCCGACGCCACTGTGGTGTATGGGGTTAACCACGACATTCTGCGCCAATCCCATCAGATTATTTCCAACGCGTCGTGCACCACCAACTGCCTGGCACCGGTGGCTCAGGTGCTGCACCGCGAGCTGGGCATCGAAAGCGGTCTGATGACGACGATTCACGCCTACACCAACGATCAGAACCTGACCGACGTCTACCACACCGACCCGTACCGCGCCCGTTCGGCGACTCAGAACATGATCCCGAGCAAAACCGGCGCCGCTGAAGCGGTCGGCCTGGTGCTGCCGGAACTGGCAGGAAAACTGACCGGCATGGCGGTGCGTGTTCCAGTGATCAACGTCTCGCTGGTGGACCTGACCGTGCAACTGAAGCGCGAAGCGTCGGCCGATGAAGTGAACGCGCTGCTCAAGGAAGCCAGCCAGCATTCGAAGATTCTGGGCTACAACACCCTGCCGCTGGTCTCCAGCGACTTCAACCACAACCCGCTGTCGTCGATCTTCGACGCCAACCACACCAAGTCCAGCGGCAAGCTGCTCAAGGTCCTGGCCTGGTACGACAACGAATGGGGCTTCTCCAACCGCATGCTCGATAACTGCCTGGCGTTGTGCAACGCCGAGTAAGTTGTCACCTGTGATGCCGCCATCGCCAGCAAGCCGGCTCCTACAAGGGTTGTACCGTACCCGACCGGTTTGCTGGCGATGGCGTACTCAAGTTGGCGTCCGTGACACCGCTATCGCCAGCAAGCCGGCTCCTACAAGGTTGCGGCGTACCCGATCTTGCTGGCGATGGCGGCCTCATGAACACCATCGTCGGTAATTTGCCTTCGGACTACCCCATGATCGGAATCAGCTTTACGCAAAAGACCGTGGCAGCGCGCAAGCGTATCGCCCTGGTCGCCCATGACCACTGCAAGGTGTTTTTGCTGGACTGGGCCGAGCGGCACAAAGACAAGCTCGCGCAACATGAGCTGGTTGCCACTGGTACCACGGGGTTGTTGTTGCAACAACGCCTCGACCTGCCGGTGGAGAGCATGATCAGCGGCCCATTGGGCGGCGACCAGCAACTCGGCGCGCGAATCGCCGAGCAGCGGGTCGACATGCTGGTGTTCTTCTGGGATCCGTTCGAACCGCAGCCCCACGACCCGGACATCAAGGCGTTGCTGCGGGTCGCGGCGGTCTGGAACATTCCGGTAGCCTGCAACGAATGCAGCGCCGACTACCTGCTCAGCAGCCCGCTGATGGATCAGGCGCACTCACAGCGCATCCCTGATTACGCGACGTATCTGTTGGGCCGGGCATAAACCTTCACAAATCAATACTTGACCACTCGAGCGGATGATAAGCATTATCATTCGCTCGAAATGGATCAGGTCTTCCCGTGAGTCAATCGCGCTTCAATCACGTCTTCATCGCCCAGCGGGTTTCGCTGCTGCGCACTTTGGAGCGGATGGTCAACAATCACAGCACCGCCGAAGACCTCCTGCAGGAAACCTACCTGCGCGTGACCCGAGCCCTTGGCGAGCGCGCCATCGATCACCTTGAACCCTTTGTTTTCCAGACCGCCCGCAACCTGGCGCTGGACCATTTGCGTGCGCGGCGCATTCAGTCCCGCACGATGCTCGACGACGTTCCGCCGGACGTGGTGGAAAGTATCGCCGCCCCCGCCAGCAGTGCCGAAGACGCTGCCCATGCCGAACAACTGCTGGAGCGCTTGAACGTGAGCCTTGGTGAACTCAGCGCCCGCCAGCAACAGATCTTCATCCTCAGTCGCCTGCACGGGCACAGTTACCTGGAGATTTGCGAGAAACTCGGCGTGTCGTTGAGCACCGTGCAAAAGGAGCTGAAGCTGATCATGGCCATCTGCGTCGGTGTCGCCGAGCGGTTGAACGGCGACTGAGCACGCCACGCTTTGCTACCCTTGCCCACTTTCAGGTTTCACTAAAAAAACAGCCGTGCACAGACACTGCCGAGGAAACACCGTGACGGACACCCACCGCTCCCCTCCGCCTTCCCCGGCACGGGACGCCGCAAGCGCGATGGACCAGGCTTTGGACTGGCTGATCGTCATGGGCAGTGCGAGCGAGGAACAAACCCGGCAGTTCCACGAATGGCTGGACGCTGATCCATTGCATGCGCAAGCGTTCGCCAAGGCCCAGGCAATCTGGGACGGCCCGCAAGTCGTGCAATGTGCGCAAAACCTGGCCGCCCTGCCGCCCAGGGTGACTGTGCTGTCGCGCCTGCGCCCGCACTGGAAACCACTGGCCACTGCTGCCGTGCTGATTCTCGGTTTGTTCAGCTTCAGCAATGTGCCGATGCGCCTTCAGGCCGATCACTTGACCGTGGTCGGTGAACGTCAGCGCCTGCAACTGGAAGACGGCTCGAAGGTCCTGCTCAATACCAATTCGGCGTTCTCCAGCACCATCAATGATCAAAGGCATGTCGCCCGTCTGTATCAAGGCGAAGCGTTTTTCGAAGTGCCGGCCCATCTCGGCCAGCCATTGGAAATCGATGCCGGCCCGGTGAAGGCCAGCGTGCACGACACGGCGTTCGCCGTACGTTACCTCGATGGCGTGACCCAGGTTCGCGTGCAGCGCGGCGATGTCGATCTACGCGCGACTCGCGACGACGCGCGAATCCGCTTGTCCGCCGGCGAGAGCATTCGCATCGGACCCAACGGTTTCGACCGGCCCGCCAAACTCGACGCCGCGACCGACCTGGCCTGGGTCCAGGGCCGACTGGTGTTCGAGAACTGCCCGCTGAGCCAGGTGCTGGCCGAACTGCGGCGCTACTACCCGGGCTGGATCATCAACACCAACGAACAGTTGGCGGACGTCGCCGTGACGGGCAATTACCGCCTCGACCAGCCGCTGGACGTCGTCCGTTCGCTGGCCCACATCACCTCGGCACGGCTCCAGGAATTTCCGGCGCTGGTGATCCTGAACTAAATGAGAATTATTTTTACTCGATAGCCTGAGCCCGTACGTCTCGTTATAGCCAATGCAATTGATTCGCATCTTCATATGCCAATCAGCACCTATAAAGATTCGTGCGACACGGAGCGCTATCGATGTCCTCTCGCCTTACCCGCCACTCCTCTTCACCTTCCCGCGTGCTCTCACTGCTGACCGCCGCCATCCTCATGGCCGGCAGCGCGCCGCTCATGGCCGCCACCGCCGCCGAGCAGCCGGTGCGCAACATGGGCGATTACGCGTTTGCCATCCCGCAACAGTCGCTGGTCTCGGCACTCAATGCCTTTACTGCCGTGACGGGCTGGCAGGTCGGCTTGCCGGCAGAACTCGCGCAAGGCGTGGCCTCGCCGGGTGCGCGCGGCTCCCTGTCGCCGGAGAAAGCCCTGGATCGCCTGTTGGTGGGGACCAACCTGAGCTATCGCAAACTGGGCAACAACATCGTGCTGGAGAAGCGCAGTAACAGTAATGCGATCAACCTGGACCAGGTGACCATCAGCGCCACCCGCCAGGAACAAAGCATCGAGAGCGTGCCGGGGACCGTCACTGTTCACACCCGCGAAGAGCTGGACCGCAACAACGTCAACACCATCAAGAACCTGGTGCGTTACGAACCGGGCGTTTCGGTCGGTGGTGCCGGCCAGCGCGGCGGGATCAGCGGCTACAACATCCGCGGCATTGACGGCGACCGGATTTTGACCCAGGTCGACGGCGTCGAAGTGCCGAACGATTTCTTCAACGGCCCCTACGCCAAGACCCAGCGCAACTACGTCGACCCGGAGATCATCAAACGCGTCGAAATCCTCCGCGGTCCGGCCTCTGTGCTGTACGGCAGCAACGCCATCGGCGGCGCCGTCAGCTATTTCACCCTAGACCCGAACGACATCATCAAGCCCGGCAAAGACGTCGGCGCCCGCCTGAAAACCGGCTACAGCTCCGCCGACGACAGCTGGCTGAAATCCGCCACCGTGGCCGGCCGCGCCGACCAGTTCGATGGCTTGCTGCATTACAGCCAGCGCGACGGTCACGAAACCGAATCCTACGGTAGCAACAATGGCACCGGCCTGGCGCGCACTGCGGCCAACCCGGAAGACGTGCGCACTTACAACGTGCTGGCCAAGATTGGCTGGAACTACAACGAAGACTCGCGTCTGGGCCTGACATATGAAAAGTACAAGGACGACAGGGACACCGATCAGAAAAGTGCTTACGGCGGTCCTTATTTCCAAGGCGCACCAACCGTTTCAAACAGTGCTCTGCCCGGCGGCATGTACCAGTGGCGCACCGGCAACGACACCGTCACCCGCGAGCGTTTCGGCCTGGAACACAGCTTCGCCCTCGACAGCCTGCTGGTTGATAACGTCA
Source organism: Pseudomonas sp. SJZ080 (assembly GCF_007828295.1). Classification (NCBI taxonomy): domain Bacteria; kingdom Pseudomonadati; phylum Pseudomonadota; class Gammaproteobacteria; order Pseudomonadales; family Pseudomonadaceae; genus Pseudomonas; species Pseudomonas sp. SJZ080. The sequence goes on along the minus strand of NZ_VIUK01000010.1, from coordinate 153,475 downwards.
AGTGGAGCCTGAACCATCAGGTCGCCAAGACTGACCAAAGCACCGAAGAGTTCTACTTCCCGTTCTCGCGCAAAGTGCTGCGCACCCGGGAAACCCTTTACGAAGAAAAGCAGTGGGTATTCGACGCACAACTGGACAAGGCTTTCGGCATTGCCGACACCGAGCACCTGCTGACCTACGGCACCACGATCAAGCAGCAGAAAGTCACCGGGTCGCGCAGCGGCAACGGCACCTGCTACCAGTCTTTTGGTTCCTGCCGCGTCGTCGGTGCCGTCAGCCCACTGGATGTCCTGAGAAAATCCAGCGACTTCCCGGACCCGACCGTCAACACCTACAGCCTGTTTGCCCAGGATCAGATCAGCTGGGACAAATGGACCTTCCTGCCGGGACTGCGCTACGACTACACCGAGCTCAAGCCGCACATCACCCAGGAATTCATGAATACGGTGGCGGCTACTCCTGGCGGCACCGTCAGTGACGACACCAAGACCTGGCACCGTGTGTCGCCAAAATTCGGCCTGACCTACGCGCTGACCGATCACTACACCTGGTACGGCCAGTACGCCGAAGGTTTCCGCACGCCGACCGCCAAGGCGTTATTCGGGCGCTTCGAGAACACCACCACTGGCTATCGCGTGGAACCGAATCCGAACCTCGAGCCGGAAACCAGCAAAGGCTTCGAAACCGGGCTGCGCGGTAATTTCGAGTCAGGCTCCTTCGATGTGGCCGTGTTCTATAACAAGTACCGCGACTTCATCGAAGAGGACGCCATCACCCCCGGTTACAGCGAGCTGACCTTCCAGAGCGCCAACATCAAACACGCCACCATCAAGGGCGCAGAGATCAAGGGACGTCTGAACCTCGACGTGTTCGGCGCGCCACAAGGGCTGTATACCCAAGGCTCGGTGGCCTACGCCTACGGTCGCAACAACGACAACGGCGAACCGATCAACAGCGTCAACCCGCTGACCGGTGTGTTCGGCCTCGGTTACGACCAGGACAACTACGGTGGCTTGCTCAGCTGGACGCTGGTGAAAAAGAAGGATCGCGTCGACGACACCAAATTCAAATCGCCGGATGGCGTCAGCAGCCAGTTCAAATCACCGGGCTTCGGCGTGCTGGACCTGACCGGTTTCTACAAAGTGACCGACGAGGTGACCGTCAGCGCCGGGGTCTACAACCTGACCGACAAGAAGTACTGGCTGTGGGATGACGTGCGCGGTTACGACGGCGTCGGCGAGGCTTCGGTCATCAGCCCGGCCAACCTTGATCGCCTGACCCAACCGGGTCGCAACTTCGCGGTCAATCTGGTCTGGGATATCTGATTCTGCCCATGTCGCTGTGCGGCTTTTAATAGAGCTGCACAGTGAGTTTTTTTACTGTCAGGCGCCTTCTTGTTCGTCTCGTTATCAAGCGCCTCTTTTCTTCAAGGACTTCTCATGACTACCCAGGACACTGCTCGACGCCCGGCTTTGCGTTCGCAACGTTTGAACCAGATCACGAACGAGCCACACACCAGACTCGACGCCTTGGTCAAAGCCCACGCACCGTTCGAAACCCAGGCCAGTTTCGCCCGTTTCGTGGTTGCGCAGTATTTGTTCCAGTCGGAACTGGTGGGGCTGTACAACGATGCCGAACTGATCGCCATCGTTCCTGATCTGGCGGCACGCTGCCGTGCCGAAGCGGCCAAGGCTGACCTGGCTGATCTGGAAACCGGAGTGCCGGCACCCGTCGCGGGTGCCGTGAAGAATCCGACCAAGGCCGAAGCGCTGGGTTGGTTGTTTGTTTCCGAAGGCTCGAAGCTTGGCGCAGCGTTCCTGATCAAGCGCGCAGCGGGCTTGGGCCTGAGCGAAACCTTCGGCGCCCGTCACCTCGGCGAACCGGCCGGTGGCCGCGCTGAAGGCTGGAAAAGCTTCGTCAAGACCCTGGATGGTCTGGAGCTCACCGAGCAGGAAGAAGCAGAGCTGGATAGAGGCGCCATCGCAGCGTTCAACCGCTTTACTGTTCTGCTGGAACAGGCTTACGCCACCACCCCCGAACTCGCCTGACAACACCGTCCTTGTAGGAGCCGGCTTGCTGGCGATGGCGTCTTTGGAATCGCCATCGCCAGCAAGCCGGCTCCAACAGGGGGGGGGTGGTATTTATTCAGGTGTTGCTTTAGCTCATCAGAACCCAGCAACATACCCCAGCGCACCCCGGGCACCA